>NZ_CM001488.1:274048-574048 GCF_000233695.2 Desulfobacter postgatei 2ac9
CTCGTGTTCCGCAGTACTTGGGAGTGCAAAAATAAGAGAGATCATTTTCACTTACAGGACTGTCACCTGCTATGGTCAAGCTTTCCAGCTTGTTCAGCTAATGATATCTTTTGTAACTTATTGACCCATCCGAAACTGGATCCAATTGCATCCCGCGACCCCGTTAACGCAACGCTTTCGGGCTTGACACGTTAACGGTTTGGGCTGGTCCCCGTTCGCTCGCCGCTACTTGGGGAATCGTTTTTACTTTCTATTCCTGGGGGTACTAAGATGTTTCAGTTCTCCCCGTTACCTTGCCTTTCCTATCTATTCAGAAAGGCATGACACGGTATTAACCGTGCCGGGTTGCCCCATTCAGAAATCCCCGGATCAAAGGATGTTTAGCTCCTAACCGAGGCTTATCGCAGCTTTCCACGTCTTTCTTCTTCACTTGACACCAAGGCATCCGCCGTTTGCTCTTAGTAGCTTAGCCACTATTCCACAAATAAGTTTAAACGCTTTGATGTTTTCGAAAAAATTGCGAACTCCTTCGTTGCTGCGCGTGAATTTTAAAACGGCGTAGTCTACTACGCCTTATTTAAAATCCCCGCTTGCGCCTCGGATTTCATCAATTTTTTCTTCAACATAGCCGGCATGTTCGATTTAATCTCACACACCTTTTTATATTTTTAGTTGATTCCGTGCCCTACGGCACTTTATCAACAACGCTATTAATATTTACTACAACAAATTGTCAAAGAACAAAGAGAGGTTTAATCTCTCAAAGTTGGCCAGTGAAGCCGAAAAAAGCTTATTTATTCTTTCCTTTGAAAGGAGGTGATCCAGCCGCTGATTCCTCAACGGCTACCTTGTTACGACTTCACCCCAGTTATCGACCATACCTTAGGCGCCTGCCTCTAAAAGTTAGCCCAGCGACGTCGGGTATAATCAACTCCCATGGTGTGACGGGCGGTGTGTACAAGGCCCGGGAACATATTCACCGCGGCATGCTGATCCGCGATTACTAGCGATTCCAACTTCATGGGGTCGAGTTGCAGACCCCAATCCGGACTGAGATAGGCTTTTGGGATTGGCTTCCCCTTGCGGAGTCGCTGCCCTTTGTACCTACCATTGTAGCACGTGTGTAGCCCTGGATATAAGGGCCATGAGGACTTGACGTCATCCCCACCTTCCTCCCGGTTGACCCGGGCAGTCTCGTTAGAGTTCCCATCTTTAAATGCTGGCAACTAACGATAAGGGTTGCGCTCGTTGCTGGACTTAACCAAACATCTCACGACACGAGCTGACGACAGCCATGCAGCACCTGTCTCTGTGCTCCCGAAGGCACTATCCCAATTACGGGATATTCACAGGATGTCAAACCCAGGTAAGGTTCTTCGCGTTGCGTCGAATTAAACCACATGCTCCACCGCTTGTGCGGGCCCCCGTCAATTCCTTTGAGTTTTAGTCTTGCGACCGTACTTCCCAGGCGGTACACTTAATGCGTTAGCTTGGGCACAGCAGGTTTTAATACCCGCTACACCGAGTGTACAACGTTTACTGCGTGGACTACCGGGGTATCTAATCCCGTTTGCTACCCACGCCTTCGCGCCTCAGCGTCAATATCGGTCCAGAAAGCTGCCTTCGCCATCGGTGTTCCTCCTGATATCTACGAATTTCACCTCTACACCAGGAATTCCGCTTTCCTCTCCCGTATTCAAGTCTTGCTGTTTCAAGTGCACTTCCGGGGTTGAGCCCCGAGCTTTCACACCTGACGGACAAGACCGCCTGCGCGCCCTTTACGCCCAATAATTCCGAATAACGCTTGCGCCCCCCGTGTTACCGCGGCTGCTGGCACGGAGTTAGCCGGCGCTTCCTCCACAGGTACCGTCAATACAACCATCTGTTAAACAATTGTAACTTCTTCCCTGTTGACAGAGCTTTACGACCCAAAGGCCTTCTTCACTCACGCGGCGTTGCTGCGTCAGGGTTGCCCCCATTGCGCAAAATTCCTCACTGCTGCCTCCCGTAGGAGTCTGGACCGTGTTCCAGTTCCAGTGTGGCTGATCATCCTCTCAGACCAGCTAACCATCGTTGCCTTGGTAGGCCTTTACCCCACCAACAAGCTAATGGTACGCAAACTCATCTCCAAACAATTGCTTTCAAGAAGAGGCAATCTTTCATCAATCTACTTGTGTAAATCGACTTTATCCGGTATTAGCTACCCTTTCGAATAGTTATCCCAGGCTTGAAGGCAGATTATCTACGTGTTACTCACCCGTGCGCCACTCTACTCGGGATTGCAAGCAATCCCTTTCTCGTTCGACTTGCATGTGTTAAGCACGCCGCCAGCGTTCATTCTGAGCCAGGATCAAACTCTCCAGTTATAATCCTTTACTAAAACTTTTTAAGGTCTGCACTTAAAGCTGTTACGCTCCAAAGCGCATTGTCATTGACCCGCTCTTTTCTTTTTCACTGACCAATTTTCAAAGATCAAACTTACTGCTCTCAAAAAAAATCTCCCCGAAGAAAACCGCTTTGCTTTGTCCCCTCGAGAAGACCGACGAAATATGCCTGAAAATGATACGCCTGTCAAACACTTTTTTTATTTTTTTTAGTCCTTCTGAATGAAAATTCAATTATACATATAATTTCAATTGATTAAATAAAACAATATTTTTTTTAAACCGATAAAATCACAGAGACCCGCACATATTGTACGGTTTTCGGTCAGGCAATTTTATGAATGGACACAATTTACAAAATTTATTATATGCTTTTTCGAATTTAACCTTGGGGGACATTTCAATGCATACAGCTATTATCTATAATATTTATAAAACCGCTCTTGTTCTTGAGAAAGGTCGGCTCTCTAAAACTGTAATTGAAAAGGCAAAGGCTTTATCCTTATGGGATCTGGCCACGTTTATACCCGATGAAATCTAATCTTTACTCTGAAAATAATTCCTGCGTGGATCTCCAAGCCTGGAAAAAAAAAGCAAGGGCCTTTGCCATCAGGACACACAACCATCTTTGGGGCAAAAACAATGAAGACCCTTTATCCTTCTTGTATCTTGAAGGCTTAAATCTTCATTTTATAAATAAAATGTATCTTGGATGGAATAAATTCGGTCACAGCCGCCCATATGAAGGGTGGGGTCTTTCCGGAAAAGGCTCTTTTTTTATTCCTTCCGGTATTGTCTTTCCATATATCGTAGAAAAAGAAGTGACAGGTATTTTTATTATTTCAATGGAAAACCCGGGTTCTGAATTGATAATCCCAGGCAGTTTTAAAGGGCCCCTGATTTTAGGTCCCGGTAATGGTGACGTCAGAGAAGCGACCGGCATCATGGAAGGTCTTAAAATATACCAGAAGGACCCGGAAGTGTTCAGTGTCAATATTTCCTTGGTCTAACAATTATGATCTTTATTTGATTCCCGAATTTTCCTGGTATACCGTAGTCTGATTCCGGCCATTGTTCTTTGACTGGTATAGTGCATTATCCGCTTTTGCTATCCAATCAGTTGATGTGACCGATTTATCATTGCCTGTTGTCAAAGATAAGCCAAAGGACATGGTAACATTCATGGTTTTATTTTTAATAGTGGTTCCGTTACGTTCAACTATCGGAAAATCATGATTCTCAATGAGTTGTCTTAGGCGTTCTACCACTTCAAAACCGCCCTGGATATCAGAATCTTCAAAAATAATTAAAAATTCTTCCCCACCATAACGTCCGGCAAGATCAAAGCACTCTCTCATGGAATTGGATATAATCCTGCCCACTTCTTTTAAAACAAAATCTCCCTGAATATGCCCGTAATTATCATTCACCGACTTAAAAAAATCAATATCACCCATGGCCAGGACAGCAGAGGCATAGGGTTTGCGTTTAAACCGCAGAATAATTTTTTCAACCTCTTCCTTTATTTTTCCCGAATTATACAAGCCTGTAAGATCGTCATATTCAGCTTTTTGTTCAAACATGGTTTTCATGATGATCGAGGATAACAGATTGCACATAATTTCCATGGCTGAAATTTCAAAGTCCTGGAGCCCGCGCTCTTTGCCCGTAAAATCGCCGCCCACAAGGTAAATACCGCCAAAATTTTCGGGAAAATAGACATAGCCTATAATGTCACACCCCATGCCTATTACCTTAATATGGGATGTTTTTTTATTTAAAAATGCATGGACCTCATTAACATACCGTTTATCCCGGACATCAAGAAAAAGACGAAGTTTCCGGCCCTCCTGAAGATCCATTCTCATTGCGCCCGGATCCACAACCTTGACCACCTCAAGAATCAGTCGATCATTGATGATATTTGAGACCCGGTAAAGCACACTTACATTGAAAAGCAATGTTTCCGAAATAATTTTAAGGGGATACTTGAACCAGGTTGTTTTATCTTCGCCAAATCCGGAAGGATTGCGCTCCATGGAATTTAAATAGGCAGTCAGTTTTCTAAGGGCATTTAAAATCTGCTCTGCATTTGATCCCTGTTTCCTCATGCCCCCCTCTCTTTTATAAAATCATTACTTTCATTTTATAGATAATCATTTATTATAACAACTAAAATGGATAATGTTTCCCGTGAAACATTATTAAAATTAAAACATGAAAACAATTTTATAAAGATTTGATTTTATCAGATTAATAAAATCTGATATTCTTTTTATTTTGATTTCATGTTTCAACCATTTATGATTAGGAGCTTTTGACGTGGAAGAAGACAAGATTATTCGGTTTGCATCCCGGATGGATTACCTGCCCCCCTACCTTTTCGGTATGATTAATAAAATGAAAATGGAGAAACGGCGCAATGGGGATGATGTCATTGACCTTGGTATGGGCAATCCAATGGATCCCACACCTGATGCGGTTATTGAAAAGCTGGTGAATGTTGCCAAGGATCCCAAATCCCATAGGTACCCGGAAAGTTCAGGACTTCCCAATTTAAAAAAAGAGATTGCCAAATATTATGGCCGCCATTACAACATTACTCTGGATGCGGACAAAGAAACCTACTTTACCATTGGCTCCAAAGAAGGGATTTCCCATTTGTGCCTGGCCATCATGGGTCCCGGGGACTGCGTTCTGGTTCCGGCACCGGCCTTTCCCATCCATATCTATGCAGCGGTGATCGCCGGTGCAAATGTTATGAGAATTCCCCTGGAACCTGAAAAGGGCTTTCTGGACAGGATTATTACAGTATGTGAATCCTGTTATCCCAGCCCAAAGGTCCTTATGCTCAACTATCCCCATAATCCCACCGGCGTTGTAACGGATAAAAATTTTTTCAAAGAGGTCGTAAAACTTGCCAAACGGTTTAAATTCATGGTTATCAATGACTTTGCCTACGGCAAAATAACCTATGATGGATATGTAGCCCCAAGTTTCCTGGAAATTGAGGGTGCCAAAGATGTCGGTGTTGAATTTGGATCCTTTTCCAAATCATACAATATGGCCGGCTGGCGCATTGGATATTGCGTTGGTAATGAAAAAATTGTCGAGGCACTTGGAAAAATTAAAGGCTATTTTGATTATGGTATCTTTTCTGCCATCCAGGTGGCAGGTATTATTGCGCTTCGGGACTGTGATGACACCATTCCCGGACTGGCAAAAATTTATGAAAACCGTCGGGATGTACTTTGTTCAGGTCTTGAACGAATCGGATGGGATATAACAAGACCAAAGGCCGGCATGTTTGTATGGGCAAAAATCCCTGAACCTTTTAATAAAATGGGTTCCATGGAATTTGCCATCCAACTGATGAACAACGGAAATGTGGCAGTGGCACCAGGAGCAGGTTTCTCCGAAGAGGGAGAAGGATATCTTCGTCTGGCTCTGGTTGAAAATGAAGAACGCCTGCGCCAGGCTGTTCGGCAGATGAAAAAAGCCATGGACCAGATGAAAATTTAAGGGACAATGTTTCCGGTCAAAGTGCCGGACAAATTTTCTTAATATCGCTTTGAAGCCCCTGACATTCAGACAGGGTCTTCAAAGCGATTGTATCGGTTTTGTCACGTTTTCTTCCTTAAGCGCGTTCTTCTAACTGACCTTCACCAAACAAAAACCTTTGGATCCAGGAAAGCCCAAGCATGAGCAACTCCCGGTCATCTTGTTTCACTGCGTCCAGTTGCTGCTGCGCAATAACATAACGCGATAGAAAACTGGTTTCAAAAACAAAGCGGCGAAAGGTGTCCATATTATAACTGGCCATGAAAGCCATCTTCATGGGCGGGCTATTCATATCAAGGCCCTGGGCCTTGAACGAATCGACCTGCAAACGGCCTGCAATACGCGCCCAGCAGTTGTTGGGTTCATGGTATACTTGCATTTCCTGATCCGCCATCCACGCTTTGGCAGTCCATTCTTTATCTTCATCATGTCCCTTGCAGTAATCATGGTGCATGACATAATACTGCATATGCATGCTGCCGTCGGCATCACCATAAATGGCCGGTTCCAGGGGGTAAGCCCTGCAGGAGTAGGGTCTGTCTGGATAAATCGTACACCCCTTTTCCGTCAGAAAGGTACAGGGATTGCCCTGCCGGTCGCTCATTTTCAACATTACATTGGGAAAGGTGGGCATGCTGCGGATGGCTGTTGTGGTATGGGCAACCAGGAACTCTTCCGAGGTCATGTTAAGATTCTGTTTCATGCGTACAATGTCATAGGGATAAAGATACATGTCGGCATTGTGGCAGCAACGGGTAAAGCAGGGCACACTGTCGTGACAGGCAAATTTGAAAGTACGGCTGCCAAGCAATTCACGATTTGCCGTGTAGTCCATGGTGTTGTTAGGTGTTGTCATTATCTTGTTTCCAGTATTCATTAAATTTTTCCGTAATCAACAGGGCATATATTTTCATTGCTGAGTGTTATATGTTTTACCATATTCCAACATTTATCAACACACTCATATAAAATGTTCAAAAGTTCAAAACGGTATTGATAAAATGTCAATAAATAGAAAATCATGTTCAAAAGCTGATGAAAACTTGTGTTTATAACATGTTCAAAACAAATAAAAGCCCTGGCAAACAACAATCTTGATGAAGTTCAAAACAAATGTATTGGTGTTGAAAACAGGTTAAAAAAATGTTGAAAATACTGAAAAGGCATCAATCCGGGTTTCTTGAAAGCAAATCCGGATTGATGTCAGGTTCAATAAATAAAAAGAATTTTATCGGTAATTTTTCAAAGATTGTTGATGTGTGCGCAGTCCCTTAAATCATAAAGGCAGCATCATAAATTTGCGCTACTTTGGCAGCCTGCTCACTGAACAGGTACTCATCAACTGTGGCGGACCGCTCCTGAAGCGTGAGGCGGTGCATGGCCCTTCGCATGGCTACATAGGCATTCTGGAGAATGCTGCTCTTCTCACCGGATATCAGGCCATCCACACTCAATGCCTGAAGCAGGCGGATATTGTCCGTCCATTCCACAACATCTGGATAGTCACAGGCGTGGCGCAGCACAAGATATTGAACAAGGAATTCAATATCCACAATCCCCCCCCGGCTCTGCTTTAGATTAAATACTCCGGGTTCGTACTTTAACCGCTGAGCCCGCATTTTTTCACGCATCTGTCCAACTTCTTTTTTCAATGTTGCATCATCTCGCTTACGGGTCAGAATTTTTTTGCGTATGGTATCAAACCGTTTGAACAATGCCGGATCACCGGCCACGGGGCGGGCCCGGATCAGGGCCTGGTGTTCAAATGTCCAGGCCTGGTTCTCCAGGTAATCCTCATAGGTTTGGATATGGGTGATAATGGTGCCTGAATCCCCGCCGGGCCGAAGCCGCATATCCGCACCGTAAAGGGTACCGGCCGAGGTATGCATGGTCAGGGCATGGATAATGCGCTGGCCTAAATTGGAATAAAAACGGATAATGTCTACCGACCGTTCGGTTCCGCTGGTAATCCCTGGTTCAGCATCAAAAATAAAAACCATATCCAGATCGGATTTATATCCCATTTCAAGCCCGCCTACCTTACCATAGGCAATGGCAATAAATCCGCATTCTTCAACACCTTTGCCTTCCATGCCCTTGGGATACCCATATTTTTCAGTTACAATCTGCCAGGATGACGCCACCACCTGGTTAAGAATGGTTTCAGCAATCCAGGTCAGGTGATCACTGACCTTCATCAGCGGGAAATTACCTGACACATCTGCCGCAGCCACCCTGAGCGTATTGATCTGGCGAAAAATATTGAGTGCTTCGAGCAGGTATTCCGGATCATCCTGAGGGACCCGGGCCATCAGGCTTTCCATTTCCCGTTCAAGCATATCCCGTTTGGGCGGAGAATACAGAGTTTCCGGATAAATAAGCTCATCTAAAAGAACGGGGTGTTGACTTAAAAACGAAATAATCCATGGGCTTTTACGGGCAAGAACGATCAGGGTATCAAGGGCACCTTTATTTTCAATGAGTAAAGACAGATAACACGTACGACGTTCAATGGTTGTCACCAGATCAATGAGTTTGGCCATTACCTCTTCTGCATCCGGGTGTTCACCCACTTTTTTAATCAGTCGGGGCAAAAGCTGGGACAGTTTATTGCGCCCGGTCTGGGAAAGCTGGCGGGTGTGGGGATGGGCTGCCAAAGCTTTAAGAAGCCGAACCACAGATCCTGTATCCTGGTAACCGGAAATAGAGAGATCTTCACCCTGAAACTGGGGATCTGTGATACTGTCCCATATCTGTTTCAATTCCTGGCTGCTATTGTCTTTGTCTTCGTCATCGGCTTGCACCAGAAGCCTGGAAAAATGTTTATGCACAACACCCTGAATCCTTGACAGTTCAGCATAAAAGGCATCTTCGTCAACATATCCCATGGACAGGGCAAGGATCTGTCTTTGAACCGGATCGTCTGGAATATCGTGGGTCTGCCGGTCCTGGTAGGCCTGGAGCCTGTTTTCCACAAGCCGCAAGAAATGATAGGCCTGTTTGAGTTGATCACACACTTTTTGATCTATCAGCTTTTTTTCCACCAGGGTGTCCAAGACCGGCAATATGGGTCTGACCTGAAGTGCCGGTTCCACACCGCCTCTGATGAGTTGAAAAAGCTGACCGAAAAATTCAATTTCCCTGATACCGCCGGACCCGATTTTTATATTGTGTTTCAGTCTGGCATTTTTCACCTGGAATGTTATGCGTTGTTTCATATCCCTGAAAGAATCAAAAGAGCCGTAATCCAGATATCTGCGAAAAATAAAGGGTTTCAGGGTTTGAATAATTGTGTAGCCCGCTGCAATATCCCCTGCCACCGGACTTGCCTTGATCATGGCATAACGTTCCCATTCCCGGCCCTGGGACTGGTAATAATGTTCAAAAGCTTCCGCATCCATAACCAGGGGCCCGTTCTCCCCGAAGGGACGCAGACGGGTATCCACCCGGTAAAAATGGATCCCGTTATCCATTGAAAACAGCTTGATAAATTCCCGGCACAGCTTTGTAAAAAATTCATCATTGGATATGGATCTCTCCCCATCAGTCTGCCCTGAATTGGGATATACGAAAATAAGATCAATATCTGAAGAAAAATTCAACTCGCCGGCCCCGAGCTTACCCATACCCAGCACCACAATGTTCTGGGTATGGCCGTCCTTATCTCTCGGCGTTCCCCATTTTTGGGTCAGCCCGGGATACAGTTGTTCAAAACCGCAACTGATACAGGCACAGGCAAGATCGGACAGATCGGCCATGGTTTCGGACAATGGTGCCGCACCTGTAAGATCCCGCCAGGCAATGCGAATGATTTCGTATACTTTGAATTCAAGCATCCGGGCTTTAAGCCCTGCATTGTCCTGGCTATCACAGATAAAAGCGGCAAGCTTGTTTTTAAAAGCACCCGGATCATAGGATGTATCAATATCACCACTTTTACCAAGCCGACCAAGTATCAAGGGGTTTGCTGTAATATGTTGAGCCGTAAAGGGACTGAACAGCATCATCCGGGTAAAATCTTGGGGTTTGACAGGCAACTGGCTGATATCCTGTATATCCCCGGCGGAAAAATAATCTTGAATCCGCCGCTGCAAGTCCTGGTAAAGGGTTTGGGGAAGCGCAGGAAAGACACCGGATATTAACTGTTCTATAGCTTCTTGACTCATGGAATGGCTTTCATTTTATAATTCATGGACAAAAACCTCTTTACCGATAGTTTTGGCATTATTCGCTTAGAGGAACCCATTTTTCCAGGGGCACGGGGATATTGCATATGAGAGAGGTTTCCAGTTTCCATTTGGTTTTTAGTACTTTACCCCCCATCATGACCGAGACCAGGGTATCGGATGAGACTACGATTACAATAACATTTTCGTGTTCTGCCGTGAACCGCAAAGCGGAGTTGAACCTGGCTCCCCTGGCCCTGTTTTCACCGGGCACATTCCTGCCCTGCAAAAGACAGGCAAATCGATGCAGCTTTACATCAGCCCCGATGTGCAGTGCCCCGTCCACCTTGGACAGGGATTTGGCCAGATCATAATTATCCTGATTTTTCAGGTCCAGGGGGTGCAGCAGCGAATGGCCCATGATAAAAACCGGGGGATCATTGAGGTCAATCACAATACTGCATCCATATCGGTGGCCGGCAGCATTGTGAACAATCCCGGTCACTACTTTAAATAAAGCGGTGACTTTTTCAGCATCCATATCAGTGTCCATCAATGCCTCTTCCACCTGAACCAGCTTTTCCTTATGCGTGGTCGATTTAAAGCGCCCGTCGGAGAAAGAGCACACCAAATCATCATTGATTGCCAGAAAACCGTATCCGCCTCTAAAATCAACTGAGATGAAAAAATCCGGATGATCTTCCCTGGTGATGCCGATAATTGTATTTTCAGTGGCAACCAGTTTCAAATCTGAATTTTCAACCGAGACAAGCAGCTTTCTGATATGCTTGACATTATCCAAACACGGTTGCTCCGCTTCGGGAAGCTCTAAAATAAAATTCATTTTAGGGATGGATGCTTTTTCCACAAAAATCAGCTTACCTCTTGGCCATTCTCTTTCTTCCGGCGTTCTTGAAATTTTAAGCACTGCCTCTAAAATCGGGTAAGCCCGCATTCTGGTATCCCAGCCGATCCGGATATTCATTTCATCCACAATAAAATCTCTGACCGCATGGGTGGCGTATTCCTTGAGAAAAGAGCCGGAAATGCCTGTGTACAACTCTTCTTCATTGGCCAAGTCATGAGAAAATCTGTAAACGGCATGTTCCAGCCACCGCTCGGTTGGACCTATGTTACACATGTCCGGATGGTGGTCGGTAAACCACATCTGATACACGATAGAGCTTGATCTGCCGCCATAGGATATCAATCCGGCCAACCCAAGATTTTTTTCGGGAATCAAATTGCTGAATTTTTTTTTGTCATATTTGATGGAACATTTGGTTCGCCAATCATCTGAATCAATATACAATTCTTTGAATTTGGGTTCGTGCCCGGCCAAAAGGTTCTGGGGATCAAAGATATACATAGGATCATCGGGTCTGATGGCATAAATAACTGCCGCCCTGCTCGGCCCGGAAAAAAGCGTCAGTCCCTCTCTCAATCCCTCCAGGGTTTCCGTAATGCATCTGCGAATAAATCCATGGTTTGGCAATCAGGAAACCTCCCTTTCAAAGCTGTATTTATATTAATAGGTTGTTTACTAAAGAATATGATGTTTCTCAATATTTTCCCCCCGATTGCATAAAATTTTTATTTACAAAAGAAAATTCGTGGATAAAAAGCGGGATTTGCGCTCACGGGTAATGGTCGACATGATCTCCTTGTTGAGGTCGTTGAGTTTACCAGCCACCAGGGTACGGATGGAAAAAACCCGCAGGGCGTCGGACATGGACAGGGTGCCTTCGGCGGAATTCTTGCGCCCGGTAAAGGGGAAGGTATCGGGCCCTCGCTGGCACTGGCTATTGATGTTGACCCGGCAGACCTGGTTCACCAGGGGGTCGATGAGTTCGGCAATGGAGTCTGGATCGGTACCGAAGATGCTGATCTGCTGGCCGTAATCGGAATCGGTCACATATCCTAAAGGTTCTTCAATGGATTTATAGGGGACAACGGGAATCACCGGTCCGAACTGCTCTTCTTTAAAAACGCGCATCTGCGGTGTCACCGGATAGAGTACGGCCGGAAAAATGAAGGTCTGGTTGATTAGGCCGCCGCTTTCATTGCGAATGACCGCGCCCGCCTGCTGCGCATCATTGATGAGTTCCTGCAGATAACCGGTCTTGTTCTCCTCGGGCAGGGGGGTGATCCCCACCCCGCTCTGCCAGGGCAGTCCCGGTTCAAGTTTTTCCACCTCCCGGCAGAGCATATCCAGGAACTTTTCAACAATGGATTCATGCACGAACAGTAGCTTCAGGGCGGTACAGCGCTGGCCGTTGAAAGACAGTGCGCCCAGGAGACACTCCCTGACCGCCACGTCGAGTTTCGCATCCGGCAAAACAATGGCCGGATTTTTGGCCTCCAGCCCCAGCACACAGCGCAGGCGGTGGGGCCGGGGATGCTGCTTCTTGAGGCTGTCGCCGACCCGGCTGGTGCCGATAAAGGCCAACACATCAATGCGGCCCGATTCCATGAGCGGAGTTACAACCCTGGCCCCACGGCCGTATACGGTATTGACAACCCCCGGCGGAAAGGCGCCCTGGAAGGCCTCAAGCAGGGGCCGGTGCAGCAGGACGCCGAGCTTGGGCGGTTTGAAGATGACGGTATTGCCCATGATCAGGGCCGGGATCAGGGTGGTAAAGGTTTCGTTCAAAGGATAGTTGAAAGGTCCCATGCACAGAACCACCCCCAGAGGCGCACGACGGATCTGGGCTGCCACCCCCTGGGTGATGTCAAAGCGCGACCCGGCCCGGTCCAGATCCTTTAACGCTTCGATGGTGCCCAGGATATAATCCAGGGTGCGATCAAACTCGTTACAGGCATCCTGAAGGTTTTTGCCGATCTCCCACATGATAAGGCGAACGACCTCCCCGCGCTTTTCCTTCATGCGGTAGGCGAACTTTTCCATATGGCGAATGCGGTCCTCCACAGCCAGGGTCGGCCAGTGACCGCGACCGCTGTCATAGGCCCGGCCGGCCGCATCCAAAGCCTCCATCGCCTCCTTTTCCGTAAGCAGCGGATAGCTGCCGATACGCTTCTTTTCAACGCCGCTGTCCCCGGCCAGGCACACGGGCGAAAACACATCCTGCACAGGACCGTCCCAGTGATGAATTTGCCCGTCAACCAGGAATTCCTTCTGTTCCACAGGCTCCGGAATCCGAAATTCTTCAGGGATATTTGATTCTGATGGAAACAGGCTCACAATCTTTTGTTGATTATTCATAAGACCTCACTTTATTGCATTTTGTTTGTTGAAAAAATCTCTCATACCAATGCTGTCAGTTAATTCACATGCAATACTGCTGCTTTCAAGACGCATGATGCTTTCTTCAGAGTAGCCAAAGCTTAAAAGGTTAATGCTCCCGTACCAGGTGATTTTGTTGTCAATGATTGCAAATTTCTGGTGGATGTTGGATTTGTAAACCATTTGAACACCGCCGGTTTCTATGGTTGAAAAAAGATCGCTCAACATGGTTTTTCTATTTTCGTCATAATCATTGGCAGGCCTGGTTATGACTGTTATTTTAACCTGTTTTTTCAACAGGTCATTAAAGTGATCCATCATTTGGAACATTCTTTGTTTTGTGACAAAGGGGCTGATGATCAGTACATACTTTGAGGCAACTGCAATATCTCTTAAATACACTGGAAAAAAATCGTCTTTATTAAAAATAAGGTTGGTCGGTGAATCGGGAAACCTTGACGCTTTGGTTTTATAACCGATTGAAGCATACCCTTTCAGCCGCTTTCCGTACATTTTTTCAAGCATTTTTACATGAAGATCGATGTAATCGTAAACTCGAACTTCTTCTTTCCCTTTAAAATAGCGGTGCAGTCTGCCCGCATATTGATGCAATGTCCCTTTCCAGGCAATGGGCATGGCTAAGAATAATGTATCCAGCCGCGCTTCATCAAAACCTTCACCAATATAGCTGCCGGTAGCAACCAGTACAAAGGGTTCTGTATCCTTAATTTCATTTATTTCACCTATGACCCGGGCTGTTTTTTTATCCCCCATACCGCCCGTCAGGCTTATGACATTGGATAGTCTGTCTTTCAGATTTTCCACAAGCTTGGCCACATGACTCACCCGCCCTGTCAAAATAAGTGACTTTCTGCCTTTTTCATAGCATTCCACGACATCGTCTATAATGAGTTGATTTCTGATTTCATCTGATACTAAATCCTTTGTTATTTCCTGAAGGGACAACCGTCCTTCGTCCTCGCCAGGTGGTATTCTAAAAGATGTGAATCTCGGAATTAAATAATGATCAAAGGGCCGCTTTTCTGCCTGCTTTTTTGCATCCACGGAAAAACGTACAGGCCCGCAATAAAAGAAAATAATCGGGTGGTGACCATCCGATCTGGCAGGGGTTGCCGTCAGACCGTAAATATATTTTGCTGTGGCCTGCTTCAATATTTGTTCAAAAGTAACTGCAGGAACATGATGGCACTCATCCACGAGGATCATTCCATAATTTTTTACGACTTCTTTGACATCTCCTTTGGTATTCAATGATTGCATGACTGCTATATCGACGATGCCACTGAGTCTGTCTTTGCCTGCTGCCATGTGGCCGATGATATCCTGTTCTTTTTTACGCCCTCTTTTTTCAGGCGCTTCAGGCAGGGATTCATTGATGATAAGAAATTGTTCCAGCCGTTCCCGCCACTGGGAAAGCAGTTGCTGCCGGTGAACCAACACCAGGGTATTCACTTTTTTCATACCGATCAATTTTGCACCGATAACAGTCTTCCCGAATGCCGTGGCAGCCGATAAAACACCATTATCATGTACCGACAATGCATCAACTGCAAGTTGCTGTTCTTCCCGTAGTTCACCATTGAATTCAACATTGATCACTTTTCCAGGATTGGATTTATCTTCGTGTATCAGTGTAACATTCTTTTCCCTGAGCAAAGATTTGACATCGCATTCGCAGCCGCAAGGCAATGCTATATGATCTTTATAATCATCTGAGCAGGAGACGACCCGTGGTTTGCCGAAGGTTGACTTCCTCATGGCCTGGGCCTTATAAAATAGAGGATTTTTAAAGGCTGCATACCTTTTAAGGATATTTAATGCTTTCTGGCTTAATCCTCTTTTTTCAATGTACAGCATGCCGGATTTAACAATTTTAACCGTTTTGGGGAAATCATTGGATTTCAGGCCAATGGATTGCTGTTTTTGCCACGGTTTGGATTCTGATGTTTCTTCTTTCAGCACCCCCAGATCGTTTCCACGGGTCAGCTTGTTGATATACGATGTCAGATCTTTTTCGTTCAGCTTTTGAATGCCGGATAAAAACTGCCATTGGTCCGGGTATGGATTGAAATCTTCACTGATAAAAACCGCATTGCCGTTACCCCGGGCTTTTTTCTGGAGCGGCAGAGCGATCAGGTTGCCAAAACCGCCATCCGGCATGGTATCTTGATTGGGAAACAGCCTGTCATAGGATTTGAACGAAATTTGATGGCGTTCACCCATGGCGTATGTCAAGAGTGATGTCCCGAATTTTCGGGCAAAGGCTGCAGGAATTTTTTGTTCGAAGAAAAACCAGGCATGGCAGCCATTGCCGGATTGAGACCGCTCTATTGCAACCGGTATGTCAAATTTTGAACAAATGTTCCGGATAACCGCAATGTCTTGTATCCATCCTTCTTTGTCAAAATCAATAGCTATAAAATGGCAGGTTTCATCAAGATTCATGGGATACACCCCGATGACGAATTCCCCTCTGAGATGCTTTTCAACAACGGATTCGTTTAGCGTCCCATACGATTGATTGCCACATGCTGAACATTTTATTTTGCGTTTATTGCAGATCCCGGGGACCCATTCATTCAGGCAGACCGGGCTGTATCCTGTAGCGCCTTTTTTACTTTGCCATTTTTTTGCATACACATCGCTCCTGCCTCGAAACAAGGACATGAAAAGATCAATCTTTTCATTATTTTGAGAATATCGGGTAACTAAACCGCCATATGTTCCTCCAGGCACTGCTGCATCGGATTTTGGATTTGATGCAGGTTTCTCAAAGTGGTTGAATGCAGTTACTCCGGATTGGACAGGTTTATGATGAGAAATAATATTTTCAGATTTGGAAACAAATTCCCGGATTTTTGCTTTCAGAGCTTTGTTCTCTTCAAGCAGGGCATTATATTTTCTTTTTAATTCATCGTAATCGTTAATAGTCATATGGCATCTGATTCATCGTATTCTTCATAAAACCGGATCGCTTCCTTCGTATTCAGGGGTGTTTGAGTTGTAATAATGCGGTCCAAAATCGGTTTAGAAAGATCGGTTATCTTTGCCGAAGGCACAGGCTTGCCAAGATCAAACAATTTGTATCGATCTGCTGGCCGTATTCCGAATCCGTCACATACCCTAAGGGTTCTTCAATGGATTTATAGCGGGAATCACAGGGACGTACAGCGCTGACCGTTGAATGAGAGGGCTCCCAGAAGGCACTCCTTAACCGCCACATCAAGTTTTGCATCCGACAGAATAGCGGAAAGGCGCTCTGGAAGGCCTCAAGCAGGGGCCGGTGCAGCAGGACGCCGAGCTTGGGCGGTTTGAAGATGACGGTATTTCCCATGATCAGGGCCTTTAAATAACTGGAGTTCAGGCCATAAAAACCGGCTATATTTATTTTGTATAAACCCCGGGACTTGAAAAATAAAGCTTTTTCATGATATTTAAACAGGTTCTAAATAGATTGTGGAACGCTTTTACCATAAAAATTTAAGGGACAGGTATTAATCCATATGAAAGCATTGTTAGCCCTGGAAGATGGAAGAACATTTTCCTGCACAAGTTTTACAGGGCCGGGGGAAGCCCAGGGAGAGGTGGTGTTCAACACCAGCATGACCGGGTACCAGGAAATTTTGACCGACCCGTCCTATTACGGGCAGATGGTCACCATGACCTATCCGCTCATAGGCAATTACGGCGTGTGTCCGGAAGATGTTGAATCAGACCGTATTCATGTGGCAGCCTTCATTGTCAAAGAATACCAACCGTTTCCAAGCAATTTCAGATCAAAGGGAACTCTTGCCGACTATCTGATAAAATCCCATATCCTGGGCATTGAGGACCTTGATACAAGAGCGCTTACCCGGCATATACGAAAATCGGGTGCCATGCGCGCCATGATCTCCACCACGGATCTGGACCCTGAATCCCTTGTGGCCCGGGCAAGATTAATCCCTTCCATGGAAGGATCAGATCTGGTTGGATATGTCACAACCCGAAAACCCTATTTCTGGAAAGACAACTCTCCCGATTATGTGGATGCCAAAAGCCTTGAAGACCCCTCTATATGGCGCCACAAAGGCACAAAACATTCTGTTGTGGCCCTGGATTTCGGCATTAAATACAATATCATCCGCTGTCTTGAAAACGCAGGATGTGAGGTGCTGGTGGTTCCGGCAAAAACCGATGCCCAGACCATAAAATACCTGAACCCGGACGGTATTTTCCTGTCCAACGGCCCCGGCGACCCTGAACCTTTGACCTATATCGTGGAAACCATACGCGAACTTCTCGAACATTTTCCCGTCTTTGGTATATGCCTTGGCATGCAGCTTTTAGGTCTTGCCATGGGCGGTAAAACCATGAAGATTAAATTCGGCCACAGGGGCGGCAATCAGCCGGTGAAGAATATAGATACCGGAAAAGTCGAGATTACCTCCCAGAACCACGGATTTGCAGTGGATCTCAATACCCTTGACAAAAACAAGTGCCGGCTGACCCACATCAACCTGAACGAATACTCCCTGGAAGGGCTCAAAAATGATACCATCCGGGCGTTTGCCGTCCAGTATCACCCCGAAGCCTCCCCGGGCCCCCATGATGCGGCCTATCTTTTTAACCAGTTTGCAAAAGTGATGGAAAATGCCAAAGCGTAACGACATCCACAAAATTCTGATCATTGGTGCCGGCCCGATCATCATCAGCCAGGCCTGCGAGTTTGACTATTCCGGCACCCAGGCCTGCAAGGCCTTAAAGGAAGAAGGATTTGAAGTTGTCCTGATCAACTCCAATCCGGCCACCATCATGACCGACCCTGAAACAGCCGACCGGGTCTATATTGAGCCGGTGACGGCTGAAACCCTGTGCAAGGTCATTGAGATTGAACGTCCCGATGCGGTGCTGCCCACCCTTGGGGGTCAGACTGCCCTGAACACCACCATTGATGCAGCCAAAACAGGGATATTTGAACGCTATAATATTGAGCTGATCGGTGCCTCCATTGACGCCATCAACAAGGCCGAAGACCGCGAACTGTTCCGGGATGCCATGAATAAAATCGGTTTGAGAATTCCAAAATCCGGGTTTGCCGTCAATATGACTGAAGTGGAAGAGGTGGCCCAGCAGATCGGATTTCCCATTATTGTCCGGCCAAGCTTTACCCTGGGCGGAACCGGCGGCGGTGTGGCCTACAACATGGAAGAGCTTGCAAATCTTGCCAAGTCCGGCCTTGACGCCTCCCTGATCACCCAGGTGATGCTTGAGGAGTCTGTTCTGGGGTGGAAGGAGTTCGAGCTGGAGGTAATGCGGGACCACGCGGACAACGTGGTGATCATCTGCTCCATTGAGAATATTGACGCCATGGGGGTTCACACCGGCGATTCCATTACCGTGGCCCCGGCCCAGACCCTGTCCGACAAAGAATACCAGGCCCTGCGGGATGCCTCCATTGCCATCATCAGGGAGATCGGCGTAGACACGGGCGGCTCCAATGTTCAATTTGCCGTGAACCCGGATAACGGGGATATTATCGTGGTTGAAATGAACCCCAGGGTATCCAGGTCTTCCGCTCTTGCCTCCAAGGCCACGGGCTTTCCCATTGCCAAAATTGCAGCCAAGCTTGCCGTAGGGTATACCCTAGATGAGATTCCCAATGATATCACCGGCGAAACCATGGCCTGCTTTGAGCCGTCCATTGACTATTGTGTGGTCAAAATTCCGCGCTGGACCTTTGAAAAATTTCCCGAAACAGACGACATACTGACCACTGCCATGAAATCCGTGGGCGAAACCATGTCCATCGGCAGAACATTTAAAGAGGCACTTCAAAAAGGTCTGCGCTCCCTTGAAATCGGCCGGGCCGGTTTTGGTGCCGACGGAAAAGACCCTGCTCCCGGATCTGTGGCGGGTATGGATCTGGAATACAAATTATCCACCCCTAATTCCCAGCGGATTTTTTACATCAAATACGCCATTGAACACGGCATGCCCATCACCATGATCCATGATCTCACCGATATTGATCCATGGTTTCTGTACCAGATGAAGCAGATTGTCGACCTTGAAAAGCAGTTGAAACTGGCCGGTATGAACCTGCCAAAGGATCTTTTTGAAAAGGCAAAAAAATACGGGTTCTCCGACACGCAGCTGGCCTATCTGTCCGGGGGGCTGACAGACAAGCAGATCGAACAGAAACGAAAAGATTTAGGCATTGTTCCGGTATATAAACTTGTGGACACCTGTGCTGCGGAATTCAGGGCCGTTACCCCTTACTACTACTCCACCTATGAAAGCGAATGCGAAGCCCGGGTGTCGGACAAGAAAAAGGTGATCATCCTGGGCGGCGGTCCCAACCGTATCGGCCAGGGTATTGAGTTTGATTACTGCTGTGTTCATGCCTCCTTTGCCTTAAGGGAAGAAGGGGTTGAATCCATCATGGTCAATTCCAACCCGGAAACGGTCTCCACGGACTATGACACCTCGGACAAGCTCTACTTTGAACCGTTGACCCGGGAAGATGTGCTTCACATCGTGGAAAAGGAAAAACCCTTTGGGGTGATTGTCCAGTTCGGGGGCCAGACACCGTTGAACCTTGCCACGGACCTTCAAAAAGCAGGGGTTCCCATCATCGGCACAAGTCCGGAAAGCATAGACCGCGCCGAAGATAGGGATCTTTTTGCGGCCATGCTTAAAAAACTGGGCCTTCGCCAGCCGGATAACGGCATTGCATATTCCTACCAAGAAGCCGTGAAAGTGGCCAGGGATATCGGATACCCGGTCATGGTTCGCCCCTCCTTTGTGCTGGGCGGCCGGGCCATGAAAATCGTCTATGATGAAAAGGATCTGGAATCCTATTTTGAACTGGCGGTCCAGGCATCCCCGGACAAGCCCGTACTCATTGACAAGTTTCTGGAAGAAGCCTTTGAGCTGGATGTGGACGCCATTTCCGACGGTGAAGACACCATTATCGGCGGCATGATGGAACATATTGAAGAGGCAGGTATCCATTCCGGAGATTCCGCCTGTGTGCTGCCGCCCTATTCCATTGAAGCGCACCACATCAAAGAGATGTCTGATGCGGCAAAAGCCATTGCCAAAGAACTTAATGTCAAGGGTCTGATGAACATCCAGTTCGGGATTATGAATGACACGGTGTACATCATTGAAGTCAATCCCAGGGCATCCCGGACCATCCCCTTTGTCTCCAAGGCGATCGGTGTGCCTCTGGCCAAACTGGCCACCAAGGTGATGCTGGGAAAAACCTTAAAAGAACTTGGGGTGACCACCGAAGTTATCCCGCCCTATTATTGTGTCAAAGAAGCAGTAATGCCCTTTGACCGCTTTGAAAACGTCGATCCTGTTCTTGGGCCGGAGATGAAATCCACAGGCGAAGTCATGGGCATTGATAAAGATCTTGGCGCAGCTGTGGCCAAAGCTCAGTTTGCTGCCGGACAGAAACTGCCCAAGGAAGGCACTGTATTTATCTCCGTCCAGGACAAGGATAAAAAGGCGGCACTGCCTGTGGCAAAATGTTTCCATGACATGGGATTCACCATCATGGCCACCCGGGGAACCGTCACATTCCTGGAAGAAAACAAAATTCCATCCACATTTGTAAAAAAAGTATCCGCAGGCCGACCCCATGTGGTGGATGCCGTGAAAAACGGTGAAATCCAGCTTATATTAAATACAGGCGCCTCCAGCCAGACCCAAAGAGACGGCTATGAAATTCGCAGGGCCGCCATTAAATATAAAATACCTTATGCCACCACCACGGACGGGGCCCGGGCCATCAGCCTGGCCATCCAGGCCATGAAAAAAGAGAACCTGACGGTTAAGCCACTCCAGTATTATCACCAGGAAATTAAGCATTGAAAGAACCAGAAATGAATACGACCCACCCAAATTGTTCGACCTGCCCCGTTTTTACGCCCAGTGAACGTCCCAAAGATGAATGTGGGGTTTTTGGCCTTTACAAACACCCGGAAGCGGCCCAAATTACCTACTTCGGGCTTTATGCGCTTCAACACAGGGGCCAGGAAAGTGCGGGCATCTCCGTGAACCGGGGGATTAATGATAAAATTTTCTCCCATAAAGGCATGGGACTTGTACCGGAAATTTTCAACATGGACGACCTTAAACGCATTGAAGGCGGGTCTGCCATCGGCCATGTCCGGTACTCCACGACGGGAGATTCCGTTCTGGCCAATGCCCAGCCTTTTGTGGTGAACCATCGGCACCGCTCCTATGCCCTGGCTCACAATGGTAATCTGGTCAACGCCCACATCATCCGCGAAGAACTTGAGGAACAGGGCTCCATCTTCCAGACCACCATGGATTCGGAAGTGTTTCTGCACCTGTTTATTAAAAACCTTATAAAGGGCGATTATGAATCAGCCATATTAAAGGCCGTCTCAAAGCTTGAAGGCGCCTATTCCATGATTCTTCTGACCTGTAAGGGCGAAATTATCGGCATGAAAGACCCCAACGGATTCCGCCCCCTGGCCCTTGGAAAACTCAACGGGCACTATGTACTGGCATCTGAAACCTGTGCCTTTGACCTGATCCAGGCTGAATTCATCCGGGAACTGGCCCCCGGTGAAATCGTTATTATCAGTGAAGACGGCATCAAGAGTATCAAACATCCCAATGCAGCTGCCAAAAAATCCTTGTGCATATTTGAATATATCTATTTTGCCCGGCCTGACTCCACCATTGACGGCAAAAACGTCTATGAAATGAGAAAGGCACATGGAAGGCGTCTGGCCCAGGAATCCCATGTGGATGCAGACCTGGTCATGCCGTTCCCCGATTCCGGCAACTATGCGGCCATCGGCTATGCCGCAGAATCTGGAATCCCCTTTGAAATGGCTATGATACGCAACCACTATGTGGGCAGAAGTTTTATCCAGCCCACCCAGTCCATGCGGGATTTTGCGGTGCGGGTGAAACTGAACCCGGTACGGGAACTGATAAAAGGTAAAGATATTATCATTGTTGAAGATTCCATTATCCGGGGCACCACGGCCAAAACCCGTGTGAAAGCACTAAAGGAGTTGGGAGCCGGAAAAATACACATGCGGGTATCTTGTCCGCCTCATAAGTTCCCCTGTTACTACGGCATTGATTTTTCATCCAAGGGAGAGTTGATTGCGGCTCAGAAACCCTTGGATGAACTGACCGAATACCTTGGATTGGATTCCCTGCATTACCTGTCCATTGAAGGCATGCTCGAAGCCTCCGGAGTCAATGACCCTGAAGCCAATTTCTGCAAGGCCTGCTTTGACGGTACATACCCTGTGCCCTTTGATCCCAATTTTACCAAACAGTGCATGGGATAAAATGAAAAAACAAACCGTTGCATTTTCAAGGCAGAGCACCAATCTGTTTTTCCACATACTGACACGATGCAATCTGCGTTGTGCCCACTGCTATATCAACCGAGACCAGCACGGAAGCAACACCCTTTCCCTGGATACGATCAAGGCGTGGCTTGGTATCTTTTCTTCCAAAGCAAAGGATACCAACCTGATTTTTTTAGGGGGTGAACCCACGCTTCACCCCGATCTTGCTTCAGCCATAGGCATAGCCGAATCCATGGGATTCAAATCCATCACCATTGATACCAACGGTTTTTTATTTCACAACATCCTGGACAAGATCACACCCAATCAGATTGACTTTTTTTCATTTTCCCTGGATGGTGTCAGCAAGAGAATCAATGATGCCATCAGAGGAGAGGGATGCTTTGATGCCGTCATGTCCGGTATCAGCCGTGCTGTGGAAAAAGGTTTTTCCTGCTCAATGATCTATACGGTCTCTGAAAAAAACATTCATGAGGTCCCAAAGCTTCCTGAATTGGTAAAGGATCTCGGTATTTCACGATTTTTTATCCAGGTGGTGGGTATGCGGGGCGAAACGGAAAACACGGATGCAAGGCACCAGGTATCAAAATCAATCTGGCAGAAAACCATTCCAAAAACGGCGGAACAGATTGCAGAACAGGGAATTATCGTTACCTACCCCAAGGTGTTCCTTACCCATGAAGAAACCTTTGAATGTGCTGCCAATGTGGCGGACAACTATTTTATCTTCCCCAACGGACGGGTGTATCAATGTCCTTTATGTGAGGATTTTCCCTTTCATTCCTATGAAATAATAAACAATCAACTTATGCCTCGTCCAAAAATCAATGAAAAGGATCTTTTCTCTTTGCAGATTCCCGAAGGTTGTGTAATGAACAAATTAATACAGCCGGGAAATCTCTCCTACGATGATAATGAATTCCCCCGCTATAAAATCGCCTGTTGTATGCTCAAGGAGGAATTATACCCTTAAGACAGAACGTTCAAAATGAAATTCCAGCCGATTCATCAATTACCAAACAAAAGTTTGTTTGGTAACACTACAGCGACACTTGAACGTCTAATTCTTCAGCGAGAGCCATTTTTCTTTTTCTATGGCTTTTTTATATGAAAGTTATGAGTAGTGAGTAGTGAGATTTAAAACAAGCTGTTTTCTCAATACTCAATACTCACATCTTTCATTATTTGTTGTGTCCGTCAGGACATGGTCGTTATAGAGATGGATCAATTACTCTACCCATGAACAGGATGGTTCCTGTAAAATCATCCCGTATCAAAAAGATAAATGGTCTATCCATAGAGATGCTTACCGACTCATATGCTGCAACTACATCCACAACAACGGCTGTTGCAGCAGCGGCTTCCGTGCCTTTCTCATCAACGGCAATAAAGGCTTTATGATAAATTTCATCAATATATGGCGTTGAATCTTCGGGGTCAACCATATTGCTGAAATCTGCTGCATATGGAATAAAGGCATCAATCATGCCTAAATTGCGCATGATTTGTTTACAACGTATTTCGCAATCAAACTCAAACTTCGGCAAAGTCAATTCAACATCCCCTATGGACAAAGATGAAAGAATAGATTGGATAAAATTATTATCAAGAGCGCTTTCAACTGAATCAAATCTGCCGTTATGGGGAGCAATTAAAAGCATGGAAAGCTCCTGGGAATATTGAGATTCATCGTGCGGACTCACATAGGGCAGCTCAACAGCATCAAAATCTTCACTTTGAAAAAACCTGGTGCGTACCGTCTGATGCATCATTTGTGATGATACGGTAGAATTATCAAGACGTGTAAAATCACCTGGAATTGTAGCTCCCTCATCAAATTGAGAGCACCAGGATGCCTTAAAATAAATGGCATTGGTTAGAACCACTGCTGTATCCGATAAAATTGAACCTTCAGGGAGCAGATCTTTAATTTTTTCATTAGTCTGATCTTCCACCCACCGATTAATTACCAATCGTGAGGCATCAGGCTGTCCTGAAAAATCAAGGGTGTGGACACCGGCATCATAGTTTTGTGCTAAAATATCAAGGTAGGAGGCGAGAAAGGGGTATCCAATATTGCTCCATACCGCATTGACTAAATTGAGCTGAAAAGCATCCCCCCCTATGAAGAAGGGGTCGGTATCATCCCGGCTGTTTATATCCACATTCAGAGCGTTCAGTGTGGAATGAAAACTGCTTGACGGAAGTGTAAAGTGCAGACTGTCTGCCATCTCATCGGCGGTATTATTTTTTGCACCGGCCCAGGTCATGGCAAGGGCGTTTTCTATGCTATAGGTTGAAAAAAATATGTTCTTATCCTGGAGACTTTCATCTGCTGAGGCCTGGTGATAAAAATCAAAGGTATAGTCAGAAAATCCATTTACCAATTCCTCCATATCAGCAGAATCATAATTTGGAAAATCGTCATAAGAGGCAGATGATTTTACAATTTTGAGCTGTACCTCAATATCAGATAACAATTCTGCAATATACTCTTCTGCCTCTTCTACATCAAAATCATCATTTGCCGCAGAACTTATAATATTGGCTGCCCAATCCATAAAACTCTCGTCATCAGTCATAGATCCTACGTCAGAATAAGCAAAAAGAAGTCCGATTTCAGTCTTTTTAGCTAACGTAGCGGCATCTTCGGAACTTCCAGTTGCGGACTTTGCACCATTAATGATAGCCATAATAGCCTGGTCACGCCGTATCTCTCCACTGTCCAGTGCGTCCACCCAATAAGTTAAGCCCGCGTCAGCTGGAGCGCGGTTCAATACATTATCAAAAATATTAGTAATAAACTCTGAATTGCTTAACGCTTCTGGAAGTTTTTCTTTAGTTTCAGGTTGGTCAAAAAAGGATTGTGCAACTTGATCAATGGTAAAATACCCTGTGTCAACTGATTCAGCCCAGTAGTTCAAACCAGCATTCGCGGGTGCCCTTCCAAAAGTTGCTACATAAATTTCTGAAATAAGATGTTCCGTACTCATATCACAACCATCACAATGCTGATCTGTACAAAAAGCAATGGAAGTCAAAATGAAAACTCCGATGAATAGAATGAAAAACGGAACAAAAACTTTCTTCATGTCCTCCCCCCATAACGTTAGAATATTAGAATACCGGATCACCTCTAAATGGCAACCCAGTTATAATCAATGGAACCGCGCCTTTCCGTGCCTGTCTTTCGGCAGGTTTGGCTTTGTCGTCTCGTAGATGTATCAGAACAAGTAACCCAATATCGCCTAAAAACGAGTTTGTCAATCAGGTAAACCCTTAGAAATGTCAAATTTTTACTTTTTCATTTTTTCATTTAAGGTGATCCCCCTTGTTGGTTGATCCCGTGGATCAGGATAGCTTGGCTCACCGTCATCATGAGAAAGATCATTCCAATGCACATCAAAGGGGAAAAATCCGGAAGCGAACCTGGAACGTCTAAAACGGAATGCCCCATCCTGGTACAGATAAAAGTTATGGGCGACGTTGACCGGCGAATCCAGATTAAAGATTAAAGATTAACTGTCAGAATATCAAACGCCAGCATCCACAAAAGGCGATCCACATCCAGCACATCCTCAACCTGGGAATGACGGCATGTATTTCCTGGCGATTTCATAGCTGAGCACTTCCCGGACAAAGCTTGGATCATTATAAACGTTTGCAAGTTTAAGGGTCCCGTACCCGTCGAGGGGTCTGGCCGTTATTGATATAATCAAGTTTTATATTCTGATCAGATGATGCCCGGCATAAAAAAAATGGCTCATGTCGTGTTTTGGGGTCTTTTGAAATTTGGTAACAAAAAAGCAAGAATTGACTTGCATTACGGACTGTTATGATGGTAGATATTCGCTTTGCTATTAACTGGTTACACTTGGATTGGAGCCGATGAAGGTAAATATCAAGACCCTGATAGATGATGTGCAATGCTATGAAACCGTTCGTGAGCTGCGTTGGCCAGAAATACGTGAGTGTCCGTTTTGTGATTCCATAAACACAATCAAAAAAGGTTACGATGATAGGGAATCTGCCAAACAGCGCTATGAATGCAAAGAGTGCGGAAAACGCTTCGATGATCTCACCGGGACCATTTTTGCCGGACATCACCAACCCCTTAAAGTGTGGATATTGTGCCTTTATTTCATGGAGTTAAATTTGTCAAACAACCAGATTTCCAAAGAGTTGGACCTTAATCGTGGAGATGTTCACAATATGACTGCTCAGCTACGCGAAGGCGTGGTAAAAAAAAGCCTTGGATAACCCTTCAGGATGAGGTTGAGTGCGATGAGGTGTATATCGTTGCAGGGCACAAAGGCAACCCCGAAGCTGTATCAAAAAAAGGCCGGGATGGTCGCCGTAACCGATTAAAGGGTGATAGAGGGCGTGGTACGCTGGAAAAAGAGAAACCACCTATTTTCGGGATAATACAGCGGTGTGGGCAGGTTGTGATTCAAATGCTCCCCAATGTCCGGCAGGCCACCATTGAGCCTTTGATAAAGGCCACTATACAGCCAGAAACATTGGTCTACACCGATGAGTATGCCATTTATAACCGGTTGAATGAATGGGGTTATGACCATGAAAGTGTGAATCATGAAGCCGGTGAATATGCCAGAGATGATGATGGAGATGGGTTTTATGAAGTCCATGTGAATACAATGGAAGGCTTCTGGTCATTACTCCGAAGTTGGATTCGCCCACATCGGGGTATCTCACAGGAGAAACTTCCTTTTTACCTCGGATTTTTCGAGTTCGTTCATAATGTTGGTAAACGAGGGAAATCCCTGCTTCACTCACTTATTGAGGTGCTGATTAAGTAAGACCCCAAAACGCGACATGAGCCTTTTTATTTTAACTTAAAGGTACCAAAATGATAACCAGCTTCCTCAGTGGGATATTACCATTCGACCATTAACGGTAAGTTGAGATCGGCCAAGTCCCTAAAATGGTAAATATAGCGGATAGAGATGGGAAGCCACCCGGAGGAAGCTTCCCGAATTAGTTATTTTCTAGATTTTAACGGGCATAAACACTCCGGGTTAATTTGGGGGTATTATGCGCTTTTTATCTCAATCTGTCTGGGTTTGGCTGCCTCAGACTTTGGCAGATGCAGCCGTAATACACCGTTTTTCAGTTCAGCCTCAACTTTTTCAACATCAATTGTCTGGGGGACAGAAAAATTTCTTACATATTGAGCATTTGAGAACTCTTCGTAGGTGACCGGACCGGTTACAGGCAATTTCCTGACACCGGATATTGATAAGGTGCCGTTGTCTATATCAACAGATATATCGTCTTTTACAACCCCGGGCATGTCGGCGTAGATAAGTATTTCATCCTCATTTTCATAAATATCAACGGCAGGGGTTGCTTCATATAATTCTTTGGTTTTTTCAATATTTTTTTCTTCCTGTTTAGCTATCTCCTGGCTCCTATCCATGACAATCCTCCTTTGGATAAACTTTTCATTGACGATTTAGATGATGCTGATTTTTTTGGGTTTTGCCGCCTCATGCTTGGGAAGGATAAGGTACAACACACCGTCTTTCAATGTGGCCTCAACTTTGGTGGAATCAACATCTGCCGGTAATGTAAAACTTCTGGAAAAAGACCCGATACCCCGTTCCGTTCTATGGATTTTATAATTTTCAGGTGCATCGGATTTCCTTTGCCCGCTGATTTCAAGATAGTTCCCCTGAATTTTTACATTCAAGTCGTCTTTTTTAAGTCCCGTCACTTCCGCCCTTATTTCAAAATTGTCTCCATTTTCATAGAGGTTGGTCCGGGGAGCAGTTTGTTCAAATCCCCATCTGTAACCGGATGATTTTTCATAGTCGCCGTAAAGATTATCCAGTCTTTTTTGAAGAAGGTTCATGCTCCCGAACAATCTGTCAAGATCACTGATTCTTGTAAACATAATTATTCCTCCTTTAAATAGTTTTTATTTTAGAATACTGATGGAGCGTTCGGGCTGGTAGAATCGACGTCTTTATGAAAGTTTTAAGGTTTGTCCATCCTATCCCCTGATACCTTTGCTCCCACAAAATCATCTCTATTTTTGCTTAATTTAATTCTGTTTTTTTTCATGTCAATATAATTTTTATTACCATATTTGATCATATAGTGATCAATTCAAATATGAATCTTGATATTGTTCAATTGAGGATTTTTATAAGGAGGTGATATTATGCCGAAGGATTATTACCTTGTTTTTAGAAAAAAGGCCGATTCACCTATTGGGTGCATCGGCCTTTTTTATACTAAGTCAAAAAAACTGAATTAATCTTCTACCTGCTTAATAACAATCAGGAGATCTTTTGCATCAACCTGTGTTCCAACGGATGTGACGATTCTTTGAACAATACCGGAGACATCAGAGAGCACATTGGTTTGCATTTTCATTGCTTCAATGGTAGCAAGAACATCCCCTCGTTCGATCTTCTGGTTTTCAGTAACGCAAACGGCAGAGATCAGACCCGGCATTGGTGAACCAATTTCACCAAGAACAGCCGGGTTGGCCTTTTCCCGTGGTGCTCTTTCCGGCGCTTTCGAGCGGTCAGGTACTTTAACAATCCGGGATTGACCATTCAGTTCGAAAAAGACCTCTCTTTTTCCTTCTTCATCTGCCTTCCCCTTGGCCATGAGACGAACAATAAGGGTTTTTCCGGACGCGAGATCAACAGAAAGTTCTTCTTCCCGTTTCATTCCATAGAAAAAATTAAGCGTTGGAAGCACACTCACATTTCCATAGGTCCTGCGATGTTTGGCGTAATCAATGAATACATCCGGATACATTAAATAGGAAGCAAGTTCGCAGTCTGAAATTTTCCTTTCTGCCAGTTTTTCTGCTTCCGCACGCGTTGAGTCCATGTCAACAGGCTCAAGCAGTTGTCCTGGACGAACCGTAATGGGTTCTTCACCTTTCAATATCTTTTTCTGCAACTCTTTGGGAAATCCTCCCGGAGGTTGTCCCATCATTCCTTTAAAGAAGCTAACGACGGATTCCGGGAACGACACTTCTTTTTCCGGATTCAAAACATCTTCTTTGGTCAGACCGCTGGTAATCATGGACAAAGCCATATCGCCAACCACTTTGGAGCTTGGCGTGACTTTTACAATATCACCGAACATCTCATTTACATCTCTATACACCTTTGCCACTTCAGGCCATCTTTCTTCAATGCCCAGTGCCCTGGCCTGCTGGCGCAGATTGGTATATTGTCCGCCCGGCATTTCATGCAGATAAACTTCAGAGGTGCCGCTGTGAAATTCACTTTCAAAACCAACATACATCTGCCTTACTTTTTCCCAGTAGTTGGAAATAATTGCCAGTGATTCCGAATTCATACCGGTATCACGCGGGGTATTTTTAAGTGCGGCCACAATGGAACCTAAATTGGGGTGCGAGGTCAACCCGCTCATGGCATCCATTGCCGCATCAATGGCATCAACGCCTGCGTCTGCTGCCGACAGCAGTGTTGCTGCGGCAATGCCGCTGGTATCATGGCTGTGAAGGTGAATGGGCAGACCAATTTCATTCTTTAAGGCTTCAATCAGCACCTTTGCCGCAGCCGGCTTTAACAATCCTGCCATATCCTTAATCGCCAAAATATGGGCACCGGCTTTTTCGAGCTCTTTTGCCATATCAACATAGTATTTCAGGCTGTATTTGGTCCTTTTGGGATCCAGAATATCACCTGTATAACATATGGCAGCTTCACAAATTTTATTGTTTTCCAGAACCGAATCCATGGCCAATCTCATATTTTCGACCCAGTTCAGGGAATCAAAAACACGGAAAAGGTCCATTCCGTTTTCAGCAGCCTGTTTGACAAAGTACTTGATAACATTGTCCGGATAATTGGTATATCCCACACCATTGGAGGCTCTGAGCAGCATCTGCGTCAAAAGGTTCGGCATGGCCGCACGCAATTTCTGAAGCCGTTCCCAGGGACACTCTTTGGAAAACCGCATGGCAACATCAAAGGTTGCGCCGCCCCAGCACTCTACTGAAAACAGGTCAGGCAAAAGCGCTGCATAGGTTGGTGCAATATTCAGAAGATCAAAACTTCTCACCCTGGTGGCAAGAAGGGACTGATGGGCATCACGCATACTCTTATCCGTAATCAGCAATTTTTTCTGCGCTTTCATCCAGTGTGCGACGGCCTGGGGTCCTTCTTTGTCCAGTAATTGTTTGAGTCCCGGCTGGGCCTGCTGTGCAGAATATTTGGGTATGGCTGGCTGATGCACGTGTAATGCCGGAACGGGTCGATTTTTGACGTCCTCATTTCCGTTAACAATGACTTCTCCAAGGAATGAAAGAAGTCTGGTTGCCCGGTCCCGTCTTTTGGTAAACGTGAAGAGCTCTTTGGTTTCATCAATGAACTTAGTGGTATATTCGGCATTTATGAAGGTTGGATGATTAACCAGACCTTGTAGAAACTGCAGGTTTGTGGCAACGCCCAGAATCCTGAATTCCGTCAGAGCCCGATTCATTTTCAAACGTGCTTCTTCGGCATTTGCGCCCCACGCGGTTATTTTTGTCAAAAGGGAATCAAAATAGCGGGTAACGATTGCCCCGGAATAAGCGGTTCCGGCATCCAGACGAATGCCGAATCCTGCTGCTGTCCGATAGCCTGTAATTCTTCCGTAATCTGGAATAAAGTTATTTTCAGGATCTTCCGTGGTAATACGGCATTGAATGGCATGGCCGCTTAGTCTCACATTCTCCTGGGTAGGAATAAGGCTTTCAGGAGTCCCGATCACCATTCCCTGGGCAATTCTTAATTGCGCCTTGACAATGTCAATTCCGGTTACTTCCTCTGTTACCGTATGTTCTACCTGTATTCTTGGATTGACTTCCATGAAGTAGAACTTTTCTTTTTCCATATCCATGAGGAACTCAACGGTTCCGGCACTTTCATATCCTACTGTTTTGGCAATGGCCAGGCCTGCATTACACAACTCCTGGCGCTTTTCCTCTGAAAGAAACGTGGATGGCGCCCTTTCAACAACCTTTTGATTTCTTCTTTGAACAGAGCAGTCCCGTTCGTATAGATGAATGATATTGCCTTGGGAGTCCCCCAAAATCTGGACCTCAAGGTGTCTGGCTCTTTTGACAAGTTTTTCAAAATAAACTTCATCACTTCCGAACGCAGCGCTGGATTCCTTGCGGGCGGCATCAACCTGGGTCAAAAGCTCCTTTGTGCTTTCCACAGCCCGCATGCCTCTGCCGCCACCGCCCCAGCTGGCTTTCAACATAATCGGATAGCCAATCTCTTCAGCGATTTCAATGACTTTTTTATCATCATAAGGTAATGGACCACTTGCCGGAACAACAGGGGCTCCCGCCTCTATAGCCACCTTGCGGGCAGAAACCTTATTCCCCAGTTTGCGCATAACATCCGGAGAGGGCCCGACAAATATAATGCCGGCTTCAGCACACGCCTCAGCAAATTCCGGCTTTTCTGCGAGAAATCCGTATCCGGGGTGGATGGCATCTACATTTTTTTCCTTGGCAAGCCGAACAATCCCTTCAATATCCAGATAGGCTTCAATAGGGCCTTTTCCTTCTCCGATCAAATAACTTTCACCGGTTTTAAACCGATGAAGTGCAAATCGGTCCTCCTGGGAGTAGATAGCAATAGTTTCCAGTCCAAGCTCATGTGCCGCACGTGTCACACGAATCGCTATCTCACTGCGGTTGGCAATCAAGAGACGCTTGATTTTTTTTCCCATAACATCCATTTTACATATCCTTGTTTTAGATAATAACGCTCCTTCAATCTGTTTGCAGTATCCGCAACAGATTCTTCAATCCAAAATCGGTAAGAGTTCCTTCCACTGCCTTACTACGTCCGTTATGGCGTATTTTAAATCAATCAATGGTTTGGAGAACCGTCCCTAATTATTTTTTTCTATGAAATTCTATGAAAAAATTAAAATTCCATGAAAAAATTAAAAATTTAATAAAATAGGAAACGCTTGTCAATCTATATTTTAGGAAACGCTTATCAATCTATTTTTTTTATTTTGACGCGGAATGACCTGTCAATAAAGGTTTGGGGAATCATTAATTGACGCGGAAAAAGAGTCAAAAAAGGCTTGGATTAAAAACTATTTCCATCGTCCGGGCGACATCTGAAAAGAGATAAGCATGGGAATCCGGGACCAGGAGAGTACAACCGATTATATCCAAGGATTTATCGATCTTGCCGGATAGTAAAAGAATCTGATATAAAATTGTAAATTGAAATTTAGTAGACAAAGGAACCTAAGTTGAACATACCCAAAAAGGCTATTCTCCAGAAGGGACAGGGCAGAACCCGGAAACTGGCAAAACTTGAATATATTTACGAGCGGGAATCCCGCTATTTTGCCCAGGTGGCGGAAAGCGTCAAAGATCTGGCTTTAAAAGAGATCCGGGATCTTGGTGGAAAAAATACACAACCGGTGTTTCGGGGCATCTGGTTTGAGGCGGATCAATCCACATTTTATAAAATAGTCTACCTTTCCCGCCTGGCGTCACGGATGCTTGTCCCCCTGGTCGAGTTTCAATGCAAGGACAAGGATGCCTTGTACAAGGGGGCCAGAACAATCCGATGGGAAGAGTTTTTAACACCCCAAAAAACCTTTTCCATTGCCTCCAACGTATCCGAGTCACAGATCAACCATTCCAATTTTGCCGGATTGAGGGTCAAGGACGCCATTGCCGATTATTTCAGGGACAGGACCAACCACAGGCCTTCAGTAAATACCGAATCGCCTTGGATCATGATCAATGTCCATATCCATAAAGATCGGGCCGCCATTTCCATTGACGCAGGTTCAGGGCCTTTGCACAAACGCGGATACAGGGAAGCCAGGGTTTCTGCCCCGATGCAGGAAACCGTGGCCGCAGCCATTATTGCCTTAAGCGGATGGAATGGAGAAGAACCGTTGTTGGATCCCATGTGCGGATCCGGAACCCTTCTGTGTGAAGCCCTAATGCATTACAGCCGGATTCCGGCCCAGATTTTTCGTGAACAGTTCGGATTTGAGCGCCTGCCTGATTTTAATGTCCGCGAATGGGAAGCGGTTAAAGCGGCGGCAGACAAAGCCATCCGGCCACTTCCCAGGGGACTTATCCGGGGCAGCGATATTTCCGACCTTGCCGTTGAAGCCACAAGAACCAACCTGATGGGACTTCACTATGGCGCCCAGATTGACGTGGAGCTGGCAGATTTCAGACAGCTTAACCGGGTGGAAAACGCGCTCATTGTAACCAATCCCCCTTACGGGATCCGCATGGGCAAGGATCAGAACATGAAATTGTTTTACAACGACCTTGGCCAATTTTTAAAGGAACAGTGCAAAAGCTGTACTGCCTATGTCTATTTTGGCGACCCGGGCTTTATCAAACATGTGCCCTTGGCCCCTTCATGGAAAAAAAATCTGGAAATCGGGGGGTTGGATGGAAAGATAGTAAAATACCAGTTATACTGATCTTAAAAAAAGCAATTTCTGAAAGTGAAAATCGCATGGACATGGATTAAGCGGCTCGGGAAAAAGTCATGAAAACAGACGAAACAGGCGCTGATGCACCTTCCATAAAAATATATCATGAACTCATGGCCTATAAGGTGGCCGATATCCTTCTGGTATCCAGCCCCTATGATGCGTTTATTATGGAAGAAGAGGGCCGGCTTTCAAACCGGATTATCAATCAATATAAGGGGCTGAATCTGTCCAAACCCCCGAAACTGACCTTTGCCTTCTCAGTCAAGGAAGCCTTTGAACAACTTGAAAGCAAACCTTTTGACCTGGTTCTTGCCATGCCCGGACTGGCCGGGATGGATGTATACACCTTTGGCAGACAGGTGAAGGAGCAATATTCACAGATCCCCTTTTGCCTGCTCTTTCACAACACCTGCGATATTAATCGGTATGCGGATACAGACCCGGAATCCCCTATTTACCGGACCTATATATGGGGAGGAAAGGCCGACCTGCTGGTGGCCATCATAAAAAATTTTGAAGATGAAAAAAATGTGGCCTTTGACACACAAAATGGAAAGGTCAGGGTCATTATAATGGTAGAGAATTCCCCCTAGGAATGCGGATTTAATAACATCCTAAATGCTAATTGCCGTAGGAAGAGCAACATAGTTCCATTGCGGTAAATATTCATCAAACTGAATTCTCATATTTTTTTTAAAATCGTCCGCTACTTTACGACCAGTTTTAAAATTTTTATCAAGGATAGACGTAAAAACCTTCAACCCCGTAGATGTTTTTGTTTTTGCTACGAAATCATTAACGATTTCGATACTCTTAAAAATAACACCTTTACATGCCCTTGTGATATGCGGGAACAATCGATGTTCAATGGGGTTATACTTTGATGTGTACGGTGGAAAATGAGCAATACGAATTTTGATTTTTAATTCATCCGACAATTTTTGCAAATCTTCTTTGAAAATATAATAACGAGCATTATTGCTTCCCCCACAATCACAAAGTAACAATAACGAATTAGATCCGGAATAATCATATTTTCCGTAAGTTAACCACCACCGCCGAATACACTCGCAGGCAAATTCAGAAGTATCATGGCTTGTGGTCAAAGTGACATAACCAATATTCCGATAGATGTCATATAGTCCATGAGGGGCCACTTTGCCGTCTGAATTTGAGACAAAATCGTGATCATTTACACGAATAGGTTCTTGTGTATAAAGCTTTCCTGAACGAAAAAAATTCCCAATCAATTCTTTTTTTTTACATCCATACTTAACACGGGATGGCCCTCTTCATGATATTTTTGATTAAGTCGCTGAATATTTTTAAATTGTTCATCTCGTTGGGGAATGTTTTTTTTGCCTGCCTCTGATTTAAATGCTTGGCGGGAATGGAAATGATGCTTTTCCAGTAATTGATCAACCACGGTAACACTCACTGGAAAATTGTGTTCTTTAAGTTTTTCAGCGATGGCAGGACGAGATAGATTGGTCCATTTTATAGTCTCATCCATTGGAGAACCAGCGGTATGGTTTTTTATTACTTCTAAAAATGCATCATCCAATCCTTGAGTCGTTGCCAAGAGTGATTTGCGTCCTCCACCTATCTTCCGAATGCGTTGGGCTTCACCGGATATACTCGCCCCCAACTCCTGTTGCCCCCGACGAATGGTGCGATCATCACAACCGAAAAGCCTACGCATATAGCTCGCACCGCCATGTCCTAATTTTGAGGTTTCAATGGCAGCATAACGACGCCGATCTTTTTCTGATAGGCTATTATAAAAATCACGCATTTGCGCTTCTATCTCTGGAGAGTAAGTTTGTATCGTCATAATCGAATATGAATACTGAATTTATAGTCTGTCCACAACCACTATCTGTATATTTTTTAAACATTCCAAAAATTTGAAGTGCTGTTTTTTTGCATAACTACTAAGACAGTAGAGGAGATACATGAGATCATATTCGGAAATTATTAAATCCTTGGTCCCTATCATTACTCTTCTTTACTGCCGGTTCTGTACAAACACATTGTGATCCAGACCCAGTCAGTCATGGAGGATTCCATTAATGAAGAGCAAAGGATTTTAAAAAGGAGGGGCCGGCCCAAAATCCTTGTGGCCCACGACTATGACCAGGCCATGACCCTTTTTGAGCTGTACAAACCCTATGTGCTCAGCGTTTTCACGGATATGCGCTACGTCATTAACGGCCAGGAAGATCCTTATGCCGGCTGCAAACTTTTAACCCGGATCAAATCGGAAATCCCGGATCTGCCCCTCCTGATCCTGAGTACGGAGGAAAAAAACCGGGAGATTGCAGCAACCATACCCGCTCAGTTTATCAATAAAAATTCAAATAACCTCCATGACCAGATCAAAAGCTTTTTTGTCACACATCTGGGATTCGGGGCCTTTGTGTTCCGTATGCCGGACAACAGTGAAATCGCCCGGGCTTCCAATTTAAGAGAGGTCGAAAAACTGCTGCCGGATCTCCCCGATGCATCCATCCTCCATCATGCCAGGCATAATGATTTTTCCCGATGGCTGCTTGCCCGCAATGAAGTCGATTTTGCTCTAAGCCTTAAACCGTATACCATTGACGATTTTACCGACGCATCAGAAATTAAGCGGTTTCTCATAGAGCGCATCCGTGCCCGACGGAAAGACTCGCGCCAGGGGCTTGTCATTGAATTTGACCCTGAAAAATTTGACTCGGACACGGATTTCATGAAAATAGGAACAGGATCCTTGGGCGGCAAGGCAAGAGGACTTGCGTTCATGTCCCATCAACTGGGCATAGACCCCTCTTTGAGCCAAAAATTCCCGGAAATTGACATTACCATCCCCCAGACCTTTGTCATTGCCACGGACGGATTCAATATGTTTGTGGAGGAAAACAAGCTCTTCCGGCTTATCGAACAGGACAAAATGCCCGATGACGCCCAAGTAATAGAACACTTTCTTAAAGCAGAAGTGCCCCGCCCGCTGAAAATGAGATTAAAGGCGTATATTCAAAATGTACATTACCCCATTGCCGTCAGATCTTCGTCCCTGTTTGAGGACGCTCATTACCAGCCCTATGCCGGACTTTATAAAACCTATATGCTGCCGAATACCGATACAAGCACTGAAAACCGGCTTGAGCGACTGATCACGGCCGTAAAGCTGGTATATGCCTCAACATATCTGAAAGCCCCGAGATCCTATACCCAGTCCACCATGCACAGAATCCAGGACGAAGAGATGGCCGTGGTGCTTCAGCAAATCACCGGCACCCGGCACAAAAACTATTTTTACCCGTCTATCTCAGGGGTTGCCCTCTCCTATAATTTCTATCCCATTGCCCATCTCAAAGCCGAAGATGGCATTTCGTACATTGCGCTGGGGCTTGGAAAAATTGTTATGGACGGCGGGAAAACCCTTCGGCTCTGCCCGAAGTATCCACAATTTCTGCCCCAGTTTTCCATGATTGATGATATTCTGAAAAACTCACAGAAATATTTTTACGCCCTGAAAATGGATGAATTCCCGATCCATGAAAAATTTTTCGGCATTGGTGAAGATCCCTGTCTGACCAAACTATACATTACCGATGCCAAGGACCATCCGGCCGTTCGGATGCTTTGCTCCTCCTTTAATATGCAGGATAACCGCATCCGGGACCACTTTTCAGACAAAGAATTTCCTGTGCTCACTTTTGCTAATATCCTGAAGTACAACGCCTTTCCCCTGGCAGAAATCCTGTCCGAAGTCACTGCTTTAGGCGTCCGTTGGATGGGCACATCCGTTGAAGTGGAGTTTGCCGTGGACCTGCCCGTTGAAGGTGTCCGGTCAAGGCCGCGCTTCTCCCTGCTGCAGATCCGGCCCATGTCCCAATATAAGCAGAAACTTGGGGTAACAATTACGAAAAAAGAGATTAAAAAGGCATTGTGCCATTCCACCCATTCCCTTGGCAATGGGGAATATAAGGATATCCGGGATATCGTGTATGTGGATCCCAAAACCTTTGAAGCGAATAAAACGCCTCTGATGGCAGAGGAAATTAATAAAATCAATGCCATGTTCAATGATACCGGAACAAAATATGTGCTCATCGGACCAGGACGCTGGGGGTCTTCGGACCCGTGGCTGGGCATTCCCGTGGCATGGAACGATATTTCCAACGTGGGGGTGATGGTAGAGACCACCATTGAAAGCATCAGAGCCGATTTTTCCCAGGGATCCCATTTTTTTCAGAATATCACCGCCCTTGGCATTTCATATATAACCGTAGAGGACACGGGCAACGATTTTATTGATTATGATTTTCTCTATAACCTGGAACCTGCCACTGCCACCCGGTATCTGAAGCATATCCGGTTTGACAGGCCCCTAAAAATCCTGGTGGACGGGACCACATCCCAGGCTGTAATCATGCAGGACCTTGGCTAAACCGATATCATGGATAATATTCCAGTAATAAACGCCAACCTTGGGGTAAACTTACCATAAGGACGGATAGATGAAAATTCTCATCGTGGATGACGAAGATATATCCAGAAATATTCTGCTCGCAAAAATGACACATATGGGTACTTGCGTAGCTGTGGATAGTTCTAAAAAGGCTCTGGAAGAACTTGACAAGGCAAAGGCGGAAAAACACCCGTTTGATATCATAACCCTTGATGTATCCATGCCCGGCATGGGTGGCCAGGAACTTCTTGAACATATTCGAAAAAAAGAGCTTCAGGACAAAATTCCCAAAAAAGACCGGGTAAAAATTCTAATGATAACCGCCCGAATGAACATGGGAACAATCAATGCCTGCATCAAACGCAGGTGCAACGGGTACCTCACAAAACCGGTCAGCCATGTCCAGTTGATCCAAATTTTGTCCCAGCTGGGCTTTGAGTCTGCCACCACAGAAAAAACGGGCAAAGAAGGCATGTCCCACAGCGCCGGAGTGGCCGAAATTATCAAACGGTTTTATTCGGGGAAAATCATACTGCCGGTGTTCCCGAACATTGTTAAGGAAATTGAGGAACTGCTGACCAGCAAAAACCCCTCTGTTGAGGAGCTGGCAAAAATTGTGGAAAAGGATCTGGTAATATCAGGAAAACTTATCACCATTGCCAACTCTTCCCTTTACAAAGGCCTGGACGATGTAAACAGCCTTAACGGTGCACTGGTGAGGCTTGGCCTTCAACATACCCTGGGCGTATGTTCGGCCCTTGCAACAAAAAATCTTTTTAATTCAGAAAATGAAGCGCTTAAAACCGAAATGGACAAATTATGGGTTCACTCCTTTGCTGTGGCCACCCTGGCAAGACGCCTGGCCGAGGAAAAAGGGATTGATAACCTGGAAACCGTTTTCCTGATGGCCCTGGTCCATGATATTGGCAAAATGCTTTTGATGAAGGTCTTTGTGGACATGTATCCGGACCTCTGTATCAGTGATGAGGATCTGCAGTTTGTCATTCACGAAATTCACACGACCTTCGGCGGGGTTCTGCTTAAAAAAATGAATTTTTCCAAACAGATTATAAAAATAGCCGAAATTCATCACTGGGAACAGTTTGAAGAGGATACAGACAAGGAATTGCTTGCAGTCAGCCTTGCCGATTCCCTGTCCGAAAAACTGGGATTTGGCTTTTTTTCAAAGCAGGATAAAAACAATACCCTTAAACTTGAAGAAGGCGATCTTTCCCTGGAAACCGACGATGAATTTGAACTGGACCACGATGAAATCATAGAAAAACTATCCGGCCTGTCAGCCCTGAACGTTCTGGGCCTGGATCCTGAAAAAGTTTTTTCAATCATCAAGCAGATTCATCCCATGATTAAGGAGACCTGCCGTGCGTTCTGATGGATGGATATAAAAAAACCCAGCCACCGAAATGTGTTTCAGCGGCCGGGCTTAAGAATGTCAGATGATAAGCTAATTAGGCATTATCAACGATTTTGTTCAGAGTTGCGGAAGGTCTCATGGCAGCAGAGGTCTTATCAAAATCAATGAAATAGTAACCACCGATATCAACAGGTTTACCCTGTGCACCCAGCAGCTCATCGGCAATTTTCTTCTCGTTTTCGTGCATTGCCTTAGCAACTTTTTCAAATCTTGCTTTCAAAGCTTTATCGTCGTTCTGGGCGGCAAGTGCCTCTGCCCAGTACATTGCCAGGTAGAAATGGCTGCCTCTGTTGTCAATTTCTTTGACTTTACGAGAGGGGTTCTTTCCTTCAGCCAGGAACTTGGTATTGGCTTCGCCCAGAGTCTTGGCATACAGTTTAGCTGTGGCGTTACCTTTGTTGCCAATGTATTCAATGGATTCAGCCAATGCCAGGAATTCACCCAGAGAATCCCATCTTAAATGGCCTTCTTCCAGGAACTGCTGGATGTGTTTCGGAGCAGATCCGCCGGCGCCGGTTTCAAAAAGGCCGCCACCTGCCATCAAGGGAACGATGGAAAGCAGTTTGGCACTGGTGCCAAGTTCAAGAATCGGGAACAGGTCAGTCAGATAATCCCTTAAAACGTTACCGGTGGCACTAATGGTATCCAGTGTTTTTCTTACACGACCGCAGGAATAGGTGCATGCTTCATCCGGTGCCATGACCTTGATTTCCAGACCGGATGTATCATGGTTGGGCAGGTATTTATCAACCTTTTTGATCAGTTCGGCATCGTGAGCTCTGTTTTTATCCAGCCAGAAAACAACAGGATAACCGGTCAGTCTGCCACGGTTAACGGCCAGTTTGATCCAGTCTTGAACCGGAGCATCTTTTACCTGGCACATTCTGAAGACATCGCCTTCTTCAACAGCGATCTGAAGCAGAACTTTACCTGAATCATCAATAGCTTTAACGGTTCCGGCAGCCTTCATTTCAAATGTTTTGTCATGTGAACCGTATTCTTCGGCTTTCTGTGCCATCAAACCAACGTTCTGTACGGTACCCATGGTTGGAGGATTGAAAGCGCCGTTTTTCTTGCAGTCTTCAATGGCTGCCTGGAAAACACCGGCATAGGCTCTGTCAGGAATCAGGGCTTTGGTATCATAAGCCTTTCCATCGGCTCCCCACATTTTACCTGAATTACGGATCATTGCGGGCATGGAAGCATCAACGATCACGTCACTGGAAACGTGCAGGTTGGTGATTCCCTTGTCGGAATTAACCATGGCCAGAGGCGGTCTTTTTGCGTAGCAGGCCTTGATATCTGCTTCAATTTCAGCTTTTTTGGCTGCAGGCAAGGTCTCAAGTCTGGCGTAGAGATCGCCAAGACCCATATTGGGATTGACGCCAATCTCTTTGAAAACGCCTTCATGTTTGTCAAAAACGTCCTGGAAATAAACATAAACAATATGACCAAAGAAGATCGGATCGGACACTTTCATCATGGTTGCTTTAAGATGGGCTGACAGCAGAATACCCTGCTTTTTGCAATCCTCGATCTCTTTGGCAATATATGCACGAAGCGCTTTTTTGCTCATCACGCAGGCATCAATAATTTCACCGGCCTGCAGGGCAAGTTTTTCTTTGAGAACAGTCGTTGATCCGTCTGCACCAGCCAGTTCGATCTTAATGGTACATGCTTTTTCAACAGTTGTTGAAATTTCACTTCCGTAATAGTCACCTTCGGTCATGGAAGCAACGTGGGTTTTGGAGTCGGGAGACCAGGCACCCATGGAGTGGGGATTTTTCTTGGCAAATTCTTTAACCGCTACAGCAGCTCTACGATCGGAGTTGCCTTCCCTCAATACGGGGTTAACGGCAGAACCCAGGTTCTTGGAATATTTGGTTTTGATGGCTTCTTCTTCGGCATTTTTGGGTTCATCAGGATAATCGGGAACATCATATCCGGCAGCCTGTAACTCTTTGATAGCGCCTTTCAATTGAGGAACAGAAGCACTGATATTCGGAAGTTTGATAATATTTCCGTCAGGGCTTTTGGCAAGCTGGCCCAAAAATGCCAGATCATCAGACACTTTCTGATCGTCTTTGAGGCGGTCAGACCAGTTAGCTAAGACTCTGCCCGCCAGAGAGATATCTCTTAATTCGACTTCAATCCCGGATCCTTTAAGGTAAGAGTTAACAATGGGAAGCAAAGAATGCGTTGCTAATAAGGGTGCTTCATCGGTTCTTGTCCATCTAATTTTTTCAGTCATGTTTATTCCTCTGTTGAAGTTTAGGTTTAAAACATCTAACACGATTATGTTAAGATAAAAGCCCGATCAAATAATCCATTTTGAATTTAAGGCCTTTCATCTTGCAAACACATACGGCGAATTCACAGGCCATGAGCAGTTCACCCATAACATACAAACAATACTAAGGTTTGAACGGTCTGAATTAATTTATTCTTAACCTCAAAGAACAAATCAGAACTTTAATAGCATTCAACAAGGTGCAAATCAAGACTGTTATAGAAATTACTTCAAAATTTTGTATACAACAAAAATTTAGCATGTTAAGGGACTACAGAACCCTATCAGTATTGATTTAACCCCTGTCTTTAGTTTATTATTTTTGGATGGTGAATGTGATACCCAAATATCGTTGACTTAAATTTTTTTATGATGCCCATCTCCTAACTTGTTTGGACATAATAATAAAGAAGGAAGGTGAAAAAATGAAAATAGTTGTTCTTGATGGATATACACTAAACCCGGGCGACCTCAACTGGGAAAAATTTTCGGAAATTGGAGAGCTCAAGGTTTACGACAGGACAAGTCCGCAAGATATTTTGGAACGAACAGCTGACGCCAATATTGTGTTGACAAATAAAACCGTGCTGACGGCTGAAAACATTGCGGCAATGAACAAGGTTGAGTATATCGGGGTTTTAGCAACAGGGGTCAATGTCGTCGACCTTGAATATACAAAAAAAACAGGGATTACTGTTACCAACGTTCCCGGCTATTCCGGCTCTTCGTCAGCGCAAATGGTTTTTGCCCTGATTCTGGAACTGACAAACAGGGTTGGACACCACAGTCAGACGGTAACGGACGGAAAATGGTCGGCATCTAAGGATTTTTGCTATTGGGATTATCCTTTGGTAGAATTGGAAGGCATGACTTTAGGTATTGTGGGTTATGGCGGTATCGGCAAAGCCGTGGCACGGATCGGATTGGCTTTCGGGATGAACATTCTGATCTACAACCGCTCTGTTCCCCCTGATCTTCCTGATGGAATCACCTATTCGGATCTGGATAACCTGATCCACAGCAGTGATATCATATCTTTGCATTGTCCGCTTACGCCGCAGACAAAAGGAATGATAAACAAAGAGTCTCTGGCTCAAATGAAAAAAACGGCCTATTTGATCAACACCTCCCGGGGCCCCCTGATTGTGGAAAACGATTTGGCAGATTTTTTAAATGAAGGTCGTATTGCCGGAGCTGCGATGGATGTCCTGGATGTAGAACCGCCGGACAAGAATTGCCCGTTGCTGACAGCTAAAAACTGTTACATTACGCCCCATATTGCCTGGGCAACGATTGCATCAAGGGAACGGCTGATGTCTATAGCCATTGAAAATATAAAAAGCTATCTGGCAGGGAATCCTCAAAACGTGGTACCCAGAAAATAAAAGGGGTTCATTTGATCAACTTTAATTGAGAAAAAAGAAGAAATCCAACTTTTTCGGAAGAAATAAATTCAGCAGGTTTTGCGCGCAATTTATTTCTTCCGAGTCCCCCCTAACACATCCCTGCGTTTCTGTCTGTGAAAAATAATAGAGATCTCCTTATCTTTTATCAACACCCGTCCAACATGTTCAAAACGATGTTAATAAAATATCGATAACCATAGTACCATGTTAAAAACCGACAAATATTGTGTTTATAAATATGTCCTGGATTCCCGGCATAAAATTTGCTTAGCCAACCCTTGCGCTCTGATACATAAAAATCTGCTGAGGCTTGGCCTCTGCAAACCCTGACCCAAGATCATATTTGATGACTTATTGGCCAGCAATCTTAGCTAATCCATTTTTTTACTGAACTATACTTGATTACCCATGGTCAAATCACGCCAGATAGGCACAGTTCACCATTAGCGCTCTGCGCATAACTTCTCCATCCCGATTTTTTACCCAATAATGTGCTTATCCTGGAGAACAACGTAACCGGTACAATACGTTCTCAGCCAATTGGGCAAACGGGTTGATCTTACCAAATGAAATGCTCCACCGCCGACCACTATATATTAAACGGCCAGCCATATACATTAAATCCTGCATAACTGTTCTTAACCTCCTTCGTGAGACTTTTTTTCTACGGTTGATCGGAAGATTGTTCTCATCCTGCTCCTCAAGGCTAATTTGGCCTATGATTCTAAGAATGTTATACGCCAAAAGAGCAAGATGGAGAATCAGGCTGTTGCTGCTAAAACGGCAACTGGGGAAGCGTTCTAACCCAAGATCACTTTTGATTTCTGAATGAAATTGTTCACTGGTTCCATGATCATGGTATAAATTGATGACCTCTTGGGGGCTCAGCCCGGCGATGGTAACCCAATAGGTCTCGACTTCAATTGTGGGAAAAAGCAGGGGCTCCCCTTTTTCTTCATATCGTTCAGTCACTTTGAAGACAATCGGACGTGGCAATGCCCGCCCTTTTGGGTCAACAGTTGTTTGCCCGACCCACACACTTTTGTGTCCACAGCGAATCAATCTAACGCTTTCAGTATTCTGGGCCAGGATAAGCCAACCATCCAAAGATTCTTTACGTAAATTGCGCTTAACCAAGACATCAACACCTTCGCATGTTTTTATTACTTCAAAATTATCCTGACTGTCATTTCCTGAATCAAGACGGATAAGAAGAGGTTCCTGGGTAATCTGCCTGGTTAATTTTAATATTTCTTGAATGAATTCCGGGGTGTTTTTTTGACAATGCTGGCTGCCTTCTCTAAGCTCTACATTGATTAAGTATCCTTCAGTTCCTAAATATCCGAACATTGGTGCATAGCCATCACAGCCTTTGTATGTCCTGGAAACTCCCTCTTTTTTCGTTTTTGAATTGTCAAAAGGGCTAACGTCCAGATCTAAGGGAATATAATTGCCGACACTCGTCTGAACCGGTGAAATGGCGGGTGCTTTGCCTCGAATCATTTCAACTGAAGCCTCCTTGATAAGTTCATTGGCAGATTCCCCGATCAGGTCAATGCGTTCACGCAATGTTGATTGAGAAGGACAATTGCTGATTCCCAGAGATTGTGTAAAGAAAAATGGATCCTGCCTGAAAATTTCAATAGCGATATAGTCTGGCTTACCAACACAAATAAGTCCCAACATGGACGAAAGGATCTCTCCATGAGAAATATTAGGATCAACACAATGTACATCCGGTAAATTTTTGAACCGCTGGGCAAAATTAATCGACTTAAGCAATGCACCTACAGGGAGCAATCCGCTTTGACTGACAAGGTTTTCATTTCCATGTTTTACATTGATAGTGGTCGGCATCGGTCTTCACCTCCGAAGTGAATGTTTTTTTAATGCCATTGTATTAATTTTATATTAAAATTTCAATATGTTATAATTAAAAAAGCAATCTTTATGCCGCTAACTCAGGTATGTTTAAAACAAATAAAAAGATGCTTTACATCATGATCTTGAAGCGGTTCAAAAAAACTGTCTGATTGTTGAAAACCGGTTGAAAACCGATTCAAAACCAGTTGAAAATATGTCGAAAATATTCAAACGCTATCAGCCCGGTCCCTGAATCAGGATAGCGCCATGGCAGATTATTTTTTTAAATTGATTTCATGTTGACAGAATACATATTTGTGAGTAAGTATCACTTACCTTCTTTCCCTCATGTAACTTTTTTACATCAGACAGGCTGTTTTATATGACCGGTAAAGAAAAACCAGATCCCCCCGGGCGGATAAAAATCATGGCATCCTTTTCCAGGCTGATGCAGGAAAAAGATTTCCACTCCATTACCACGGCCCAGATTGCCAAAAATGCCGATGTCACCGAAGGACTGATTTACAAGTATTTTAAAGATAAAAAAGACCTGCTCTACCAGGTGCTTAACGCCCATTTCCAGGAATTCCATGAAAAAATAAAAATCCGGATGACCCAGGCCACATCCAGTATTGGAAAACTCGACCTTATTATTCTTGCCAGCCTTGAAGAGTATTTGGAGAACCGCCTGCTGTCCAAAATTCTGCTGCTTGAAGTCAGAAATTCCCAGGCTTTTTTCAATTCAGGCGCCTATGAAATGGTGACGGTATATGCCCGAACCATTCTTAAAATTATCCGCGAAGGTATTGCCTCAGGGGAAATCGCTGCCCATACGGACCCCTATCTTTTACGAAAAGTTATTATAGGGGCCATTGAACATGCCTGTCTCGGGGAGGTTATTTTCGGAAAACCCCTGGACATAAAAAAAACTGCTGCCGGTATTTCAGACATCATTTTCAACGGAGTGAAACCATGAGCCAACTCAAACAGATCGCGGCCACCATCAGCAATTACATCAAAAGCGGAATCGAAAGCCTCAACGAGGACCGGACAAAAAATATTTTCAAAAAACTGGGAATTGCCGTGGTGCCGGAAATACGGCTGGAATCCATTGAAAATATCGATGGCGCTGCCCAAACTGTCGGGTACCCTGTTGTACTCAAGGGTATTGCAAAACAGATCCTGCATAAAACCGAAGCCGGAATGGTGGAAGTGGGCATCACCAATGAGGTGCATCTGAAGGAAGCAGCTCAAAGGATGAAATCCCGGGCCGGCGAAAGTTTTGAAGCCTTCCTGGTCCAGCCCCAGCTCCAGGGCCGAAGGGAATTTACCGCAGGCATGTTTAAAGACCCCCATTTTGGCCCGGTGATCATGTTCGGGGTGGGGGGTGTACTCACCGAAGGCTTGAAGGACATAGTTTTGCGGCTTGCCCCATTGTCCGAGGCAGACCTTGATGACATGCTGGATAACTTGAAAGCCAATGCCCTGCTGGGATCATTCAGGGGGGAGGCGGCTGTAAACCGCCCGGAACTTAAATCTGTACTCAGAGGGCTGTCTGACCTGGCCATGGCCTGTCCGGGCATCCGGGAAATTGATATCAATCCTTTAATTATCACTCCGGACGGGTCACCCGTGGCAGTTGACGGGCTGATGATTCTTGAAAAAACCGAAAGCTGTGACGCCTGTGTGCATCAAAAAATCGATTTCAAGGCATTATACAGCACCTTTTATCCCAAAACCATTGCCTTTGTGGGCGCTTCTGCACGCCCCGGCAAATGGGGTCATCTGCTGCCCACAAATGCCTATGCCGGGGGATTCAAAGGCGAATTTTTCCTGATTAATCCCAAGGGCGGCAAGATTATGGGCCGGCATGTATACAAAACCATTGCTGACATAGAAGGCGATGTGGATCTGGCCGTGCTAACCGTACCTGCCGGCCGGGTAATGGACCTGATTCCTGTTCTCAAAAAAAAACATGTCAAAGGCATGCTGCTGATCACCAGCGGATTCAGGGAAGTCGGGGACCAGGGCAGACAACTTGAGGATGAGATCATGGCCGCAGCCCGAAAGGCCGGCATTCTGGTGATTGGCCCAAATACCATGGGCCTGTGCAATCCCCATGCATCTCTTTACGTTTCAGGGGCCAATGCCCTTCCTCTTCCCGGCTCCACCGCGCTTGTCTCCCAGTCGGGCAATCTTGGCACCCAGCTTCTGGCCTTTGCCGAGCAGCAGGGCATCGGCATCCGGGTATTTGTAGGCTCAGGCAACGAAGCCATGATCACAATTGAAGATTATATGCAGGCCCTTGAACCTGATGAGCTCACCCGCACCGTAGTGCTGTATATCGAAAGCGTGAAAGACGGGCGCCGATTTTTTGAATCTGCTGCCCAACTGTCAAAAAACAAACCCGTGGTGGTACTCAAGGGCGGAAGAACCCAGGTGGGGGAAAGGGCCGCCTCCAGTCATACCGGGGCCATGGCCTCGGATGCAGGGGTGTTTAATGCGGCCTGCACCCAGGCCGGAATCATCCAGGTGGAGCAACCCATGGAACTTTTGGATATGTCTACCGTATTTTCATCCCTGCCCATGCCCAAGGGGGGACGTGTGGCCATCATGACCCTGGGGGGCGGATGGGGTGTGGTCACCACAGATCTTTGCTCAGAATACGGGCTTGGGGTACCACAACTGTCCAGAGAAATTATTGAACGGCTTAACAAGCGCCTGCCGTCTTTCTGGAGCCATTGCAACCCAGTGGATATTGTCGGCGAAAGAGACCCTGAAATACCCATGATCTGCCTGGAGGAACTTTTAAAATGGGATGGGTGTGATGCGGTCATTCACCTGGGCATCCACGGCAGACGCATCCTGTTTAATGCCATGGCAAAAGCTGTACTGAAAACAGATCCCGGCATAACAAGAGAAACAGCAGACATATTTATGGCAGGCTATATCAAGGAAGAGGAGGACTATACTCGATATATTGTTGAAATGACACATAAATACAACAAACCAGTCATCGGCGTCAGTCTTTTAACCGATGAACGGAGCCGCACCCTTTACCCTTATGACGATCTGGACTATAAAGGGGTATTTTTCCCTTCGCCGGAACGTGCTGTCAAGGCGCTGGCCGGAATGGTCCGGTACAGAAATTGGCTTGATTCGACAAAAAATTAATATACAAACCGAAAACTCAGGAGAAACTCATGAGCAAAAAAATTACCACTTCCAGCCTGATGAAGATGAAACAGGAGGGCAAAAAAATTACCGCCCTCACCGCCTATGACTATCCCTCTGCCGCCATGCTGGATCGTGCCGGAATTGACGTCATTCTTGTGGGCGATTCCGTTGGCATGGCGGTTCAGGGTTGGGACACCACCCTGCCCGTGACCATGGATGAAATGATTTATCATACCAAACTTGTGACCCGAGCCTGCACAAGATCCATGGTTGTGGGTGACATGCCCTTCATGTCTTACCAGAGCAGCCTGGATAAGGCCGTTGAAAATGCCGGGCGTTTTTTAAAGGAAGCCGGTGCCACAGCTGTAAAACTTGAAGGCGGTGCTGCTGTCTGTCCTGCCATTTCAGCCATGGTAAATTCAGGGATACCTGTCCAGGCCCATATTGGGCTGACCCCCCAGTCCGTACATCAGATGGGGGGATTCAAGGTGCAGCGGGATGAAGAGCGTCTGCTTAAGGATGCCAGGGAGGTTGAAGCAGCCGGGGCTTTTTCCGTAGTTCTGGAAGGCATTCCCTCTTCCATTGCCAAAAAAATTACCCAGGCCCTGACCATTCCCACCATCGGCATTGGTGCAGGTCCCTCTTGCGACGGCCAGATTCTGGTATTCCATGACATGCTGGGCATCAATGACGGATTCATACCCAAATTCGTGAAAAAGTACGTGGATATTGCAGCCCTGGCTGCCCAGGGGCTTAATGAATATATAAAAGAAGTCCAGGAAGGCAGTTTTCCGTCCCAAGCGCATGAATATAAATAAAAATATGAATACGTCCAAACGTAAATTTTCCGTGATCGGTTGTGGACGGGTGGGGATCTGCCTGGCCGCATTCCTATTTAAAAAAGAGTATGAACCGGCTGGATTTTTCAGCAGAAGCAGGACTTCAGCCCAGGCCGCCAGGGCAGCAGCCGGGTGCGGCACCGTGTTTGATACGGCTGCTGACTGTGCCCGGGCCGGGGACATTGTTTTTGTCACCACCCCTGACGGCCTCATAGAGACTATCTGCGGCGATCTTGTCCAACAAAAGGCCCTGGGACCACAAACCCTGGTTTTTCACCTGTCAGGCGCCCATTCTTCAGAAATTCTTGCCCCGGCAAAACAGGCCGGGGCCATTGTGGGCTCCATTCATCCCCTGCAGTCCTTTACCCCTTATGAACCGGGACAGGCAAATCCATTTGAGGGAATCAATATCTCTGTTGAAGGGGACCCTGATGCCGTTTCCCAGGGCAAGGATATTGCTTCAGCCCTTGGCGCTCGCGCCTTTGCCATCCCAACGGAATCCAAAACCCTTTACCATGCCTCGGCTGTGGTGGCGTCCAACTACCTTGTGACCCTGGTGCGGTTTGCCCTGACCCTTTTAATGGAAACAGGGCTTAAAGAAGATGTGGCATTTGAAATCTTGTCCCCCCTGATTCAGGGCACCCTTTTCAATATCGGGTCCAAGGGATGCACCCGCGCCCTGACAGGCCCTGTGGTCCGGGGGGATCATGAAACAGTGTTCCGGCACCTGGCTGACATTGACGAAAAAACACCTCAATTTTCAACCCTTTACCGTCTACTGGGCGCCCATACCCTGGATATTGCCAAAGCCGGGGAAGGACTTCCTGAAGAAGCGGAAGAAATACTATCCAAACTTTTTGAAATGTAAAACGATTGCCCGATCTTTTTTTATAACAGCCATGGGCTGACCTGACATATCAACTGCCAGGCAAGCCCACAACAAAGCTTCATGATCAAGTATTAAATACCTATATTTTATAAAGGGTCAGCGGCGCACGCCCTTCTGCCAGGAGTTCCTGATTGGCTTGATCCAGCAGGGATTTTGAGGAAATCACGGAAATACCCTTGTCCGCGTCATCCCGGAAAAAATACCGGATAGCCGTTTCCACGACCTTTTGCTTGTCCATACCCAACAGGGCATCCTTGAATCCCTTGCGAATCTCATCGGATAATTTGGTTATCTGGCGATAAAAGGCTTTCATGGCAGACGGAGCGGGTGTTTCAGGCTTGTCAATGTCCGAGCAGACTTGAAGTATGGCCTCTTTCACATCTGTCTGAGTGAATTGCCCCTGGGTGATGAAATCACAGGCATCTGCATAAACATCCAGGGTCCGTTTGATATGGGGATCACGATAGGAGCCAAATGAAAAAAAACCCTCTTCCATGTTGTACAGGGCAAATCCCCCGTATGCCCCGCCTTTTTCCCTGATTTCCCGGTGCAGAAACAGGGAACGCAAAAGTTTTGCAATAACGGACAGGGCCGGGGCGTCTTCATGAGAGATGCGAACCGCTTTAAAGGACTGACCCACAAAGGAGACCGCTGTATTGGTCATCCAACCGTCGTAGGGCCGCAGGGTCTGTGTTTCTATATCCGGTGTATGAAAAGCCTGGCTGCTGCCGTTGGGCAGGTTGTCATAAATTTTTTTAATGCGTTTATCGGCCTGGATCATGGACGAAGCAGACCCGATGACCGCAGGTTTAAAATTATCTTTTCTCATGACGGCACAAGCCATGGCAGAAAGGTCTTTTTCCAGTTCAGCCAGGGCCGGGGCGCCTGTTTTCGCATTATCGACTTTGGCGGTAAGATCCTTGATCCGGGTGTACTGGGCAATGCCATGCCACAATTCATTAATACTGGCCGCCGTTGACAGGTGTCGGGCGGACAAGGTTATCGCATACCTGTGTCCGGATCCAACGATGGAGGCTTCAAGAGCTGCCTGATATTGCAGAATAAGGCTTTTAAGCCGGACGTGGTCTTTAAATCCACCATCATTGATATATTCATCCATCATATCAAAAAGATGGTCAATATTCCGGTCCAGGGCTTTTCCCTGCAACGCCAGAAAGGAGTGACCTTTACCTTCATGGTCAAAATGGGTGCCTGAAAAGGGGGACATGGAAATGCCGCCGGTATAAAGATCCATACGCTCAGCCATCTGCACATAGGAAGATTTTTTTGTGCCTGCATTCGTAAAAGCCCGGGCAAAAAACGGCACCATAGGAAAAAGATTCGGCGCAATGTTTCCGGCACCTACCGGACAGGTGAAATAGAGGATGCCCGAAGTAGGCTTGTCAAAAGCGGTGGCGCAGGTGATACCTCTGATCGTATCGGGGTGAATGATTTCAATCTCAGGCGGCACGTCTTCAAGCGCTAAGGTGGGCAGAAGATCCATGTTTTCTTCTGTTTCCTGGCGTTCTTTCAGGGCCTCAGCATCCTTGTTGATCTGCGCCAGTTCCGCTTCACCCAGTGATTTTAATTTCTCCTGAAGTTCCTGGCGTATATCTTCGGCCTGGCGGGCTTCAAGCCCTTCATCCGGAGCAAGGGTAAACAGCAGTCTGTGGGGATTATCCAGAAAATACCGGCGAATTCGGCCTTCCAGGAAGGGACCTTTGGCCAACTCTTCCTGCAGTTTTACCAAATCACTGTCAATATTAATACCGGTTACGGGATCACCTTCATGAACCATGATTGAGGCAATGCCCAAAAGCAATTTTATGCCATAGGGGTATGGTGTATTGGTGATCTCCTTGCGTGAAAATTCGATCTGATGGATGGCAGAATCTATTAAATGTTGATCAATTCCTTTGCCGACAAGGGTTTCAAGGCTGCTAAAAACAATCTTCTCCACTTCGGGGACTGCAGATACTTCAATATCCTTCAACCCGCAGACAAACATGGTGTCCCGGTTATCTGAATCAAACCCAGTACCATCGCACAGGGCAGAACCCAAGGCGCTGTCAATGAGTGCCTTTCTCAAGGGGGATGCCGAATTTCCAAGGAGAATCTGTTCAAGCACCGCCATAATCAGCACTTCAAAATGATCCGCGATATCAGGTGTCAACCAGGCCACACATCCCTGGTATTTGGCGGCGATATTATTGGTATCTGAATAGGCATATGTCTGGGTCATGACTTTAGGGGTGTGCCACCGGGGCTGAGAAGGCACTCGGGTATCCATATCAAGAAAATCAAATCCGGAGAGCACCTTTTTTTCAATAAAGCTTAAGCTCTCTTCCAGAGGCAAATCCCCATACGTATAAAAATAGCTGTTGGACGGATGATAATACCTTGCATGAAACGACTTAAGTTCGTCGTGGGTGAGTTTTGGTATATCTGCGGGTTCGCCGCCTGAATTATTGGCATAGGTGGTATCCGGGTAAAGCCCTTTAAGCAAGGCCCGGGACATGACCTGAGCAGGTGAGGACATGGCGCCTTTCATTTCATTGTAGACCACCCCTTTATACACCAGTTCAGGTTCCCCGTTTTCCCCTGGTTCCAGTTCAAGCCGATGGCCTTCCTGCTTAAAACTTAAATGATCAAGATCGGGAAAAAACGCCGCATCCAGATAAACATCCATCAGGTTAAAATAGTCTTTTTTATTCTGGGTAGAAAATGGATACATGGTCCAGTCCGACGCGGTAAATGCATTCATAAAGGTGGACAGGCTTCGTTTGAGCATGGAAAAGAAAGGATCCCGGACCTTATATTTTTCGGACCCGCACAGCACGGTATGCTCAAGAATATGAGCAACCCCTGTGGAATCCGTGGGAACGGTTCTGAAAAATACCCCAAAGGTATTTTCCTTATCCTCATTGGCAATGTGGATGTGGACAGCTTTTGTCTTCTCGTGGAGCAGTTCGATGAGATGGGCGTTAATTTCGGGCAGGGGCGATACCTGTTTAATTGTGTAGCCGCTTATGGCCTGCCCGGGTGTAAATGCAATCTTATTCATATATTTTCCTGTAAAAGGTTTCCCTTAACCATCTTCTGGGCATGGGCCTTGTTTCGCATGTTTTTGCTAAGGTTACCACTTGGAGTAATCCCAGGTTCAATATAAAAAAATTTAAGAAAATTAAATTTTTTTATAAATTCCCCGGCTGAGCCGTTCGATCTTTTTTATTCTATCCAGTCTGAAAATAATATTTCTCAATTTTTTATCGTCAAAACCCGTGGCCGCCTTAATGGTTTTAAAATTAGTGCCTTCCGGATGGTTGCCGATGATACTCAGAACAATGGAAGATGCACTTTTTTTTGTTGGCGTCCGGCTTTTGTTTTTCTGCCTGCTCAACGGATGATTCTGATAAATTAATTGTTCTAGCTTATCAAGCCTTTTGTGAAGATTAGCAATATCCTCCTTAGTTGGAATGTCCAAGCGATGGAGAAGCATTTTAATAAAGTTCTCCCAATTGTTACTGAATTCTGTAGGTTCCATAGGTCAATCCTTCTTGAAACTTAAGGTTTTACCGTACCTTAAAATAAATACCGGTAAATTCTATATTCTGTCCCGCGCTTAATTGTTAATTAGTTATAGTAATTTTCAAGGGGCCGGCTTGTGCTTCAAGCCGCTTTTTTAATATGATATTTTAGAAATTACTTCTTAACTCTACTAATGTCAAGTAGGCCATATCTAAATAAGTAAAAAAAGTATCTGCCTGTGGGCGTTAAATTTTATGGAATTTAATAAAAAACTGTGATTTACTGGTAGGTACCTTAAAATTTCAAAGGAAAACCGCTACTGTCAATCTTTTATTCTTTTTCCAAGGCGAAAAATATGTGACATATGGCGTTCTGGAGATAAACAGCCAAGAAACGGAGAGCAAAACGAGTATGACACATCCTGGAGAGTTATTAAAGAAAAGCGGGTTATATGCGGGAAAGGAGTTGGGCCAGAACTTTTTGTCACACCCGACTACGGCCCAGATGATTGTAGAAAAAACCGGCGTTGATAAAGAAACTACCGTGCTTGAAATAGGTCCGGGTTTAGGGGCAATCACCCTGCCATTGGCAAGGTCCTGCAAGCAGGTTGTGGCCGTTGAAAAAGACCGCCGTATAATTCCTCTGCTTGAAGAGGAGCTGGCCGGTGAAGGAATCTGCAATGTTACGATTATAAATCAGGATATATTAAAAACAGATATCAGGGAAATTGCAGGAACAGAAAAACTTGTTGTAATAGGGAATCTGCCATACAATATTTCATCCCAGATCCTTTTTAAACTCGTTACAATTCGCCAGGTTGTGACACGCGCATTTCTGATGTTTCAAAAGGAGCTTGCCCAACGTCTTCTTTCATCAGCCGGCACCAAAGACTATTCAAGGCTCTCTGCGGTGGTTCAGTATGCATCAAAAATCAGTCGGGTTGCAGATATCGGGCCCAATAATTTTTTTCCAAGGCCGGAAGTGAACTCCACGGTCCTGCGCTTTGATTTTTTTGAAACCAAAGGCATGGGCGAAGCCGACGAGATCCTGCTGTTCAGCGTAATCAAGGCAGCGTTTTCCAAACGAAGAAAAACCCTTCACAATGCCATGTCCGGCGGAGAAATGGGCTTGACAAAAGAACTCGTCGGTATTGCCCTTAAAAACGCCGGCATTGACGCCTCACGGCGCGCTGAAACCCTGAATGTTCAGGAGTTCATAGATTTGTCAAAGGCCGTGGGAAAGCTTAACGCCCTTGAATCATGATTGAATCAAAAATTTCCATAGATAAGCTCATTGACATTGTCCGCCAGGGTGGCCGGGTTAAAACCGGTGTGGATGTATATAACGGCAACGGCACCCTGCTTCTGGCCAAAGATGTGATGGTGGATAAGACAAAGCCCCTGAAAATACTTCGGAACAATGGCCTTCGGCAGGTTCCGGTGGCAAGCAACGGGGGCGTGTTTGACGCATCCGGTAATAAAATAGAGATGGGATCCACCGCCATTTCCGACCCCTTGCCAGATTCTTTTCCCGATCCGGAACCCGTCAAAACTCAAAACGTAACTGAACGGCTCAAGGAGATTCTGGAACTGCGCAGGTTTGGCGAATCCATCAGTGTTAAAGCCCAGGCCAGGATAAAAAATGCTGTGAACCAGATCCGGCAGACAAAGGGTGAGTTTGATGTGAATGCCGTATCAGAGCAGGCATCTGAACTTGCATCATTTGCCGAACACAAACACCACCCCTTTGCATACGCGCCAAGGGATTGGTTTTTCTATGATGACTATTTTTACAGCCATGCCACCAATGTCTGCGCCTTGGGCTCCCAAGTATTGCGTCAATTTAACAGGGCTTTCTCCAGCGTAGTGGAAAAATCGCTTTGGTCATCATCATCAGCGCTTGCCGGCAATGGATCTTCCGGAATGTTTTCCTATTACTACCCCGAGGAGATAGAAGAGATGTCCTTTGGGCTGTTCATCTATGATCTGGGAAAGTCCATGGTACCGGAAGAGATTTTAAACAAGACATCCGCCTTGAGCAAAGATGAAACCGAACTGCTGCGCAGGCACACCAACGATTTCGGATTTACGGTAATTGAAAAAAACCATCTGGGCAGTACTGTGCTCAGCAACATGATCCGGTATCATCATGGGCCGATATATGAGGGAGAGCCTGGATGTTATCCTGTGGGACTTGATTGCGGGATGATGCCGCCCTATGTCAAAATATGCAAACTGATGGACATCTATGACGCCATGATTTCCAAACGCAGCTACCAGGATGCCGTTAACCAGGTTACTGCCGTCACCGGCCTGTTCCGCAGTTATGTGCACAAAGACCCCATCTTGCAGTTTATTCTCCATGCTTTTGTTAAAACCGTCGGGCTCTATCCGCCGGGCAGCATTGTTTTTCTTAAAAGCGGACATATGGCCTATGTTCTTGAAAACGAGGGTCCCCTTGTTCTTCCTTTTACAGACAGAAACCAAACCCCGTTGACATCCAGGCCGGATCCTTTTAACGCCGGAAAACAGACCGGGGTTCTTGCCATTGACAGTGACAGAAGTATCAGACAACCCAAAAAAATATGGAATTGCCTTCCTGTATTTATCAGGGAGTTTGCCCTGCCCAAGGATCAGGTGGCAGCGGCAGTTTCTGCTATTTCCCCCATATAATCCTATTTGTTATCCGTAATGTCCGGTTATGTTTTTGCACACACTGAAAAATATTGTTTTTTTTAAGAAAACGCTGTAGCATTAATTTTTCCGAACCCGCTAAAGCCCCTTAATTTGTTTTCAGCAAATATCGACACCGGCCGCTTTCATCTCTTCCAACCCTGCAGCCGTGCTTTCCGGGGCAACGCCCCGGCACAGGTCTTTGATCAGTGTCACCTCAAACCCGAGCATTATAGCATCCATGACCGTGGCCTTGACGCAATAATCGGTTGCCAGTCCGTAAATGATGAGCTTTTTTATCCCTGAACCTTTAAGGATATCCGCCAGGCCGGTCTCTTTTTTGCGGTCATCAAAAAAACCGGAATAGGAGTCAAAGGCCGGATCCATGCCTTTTTTTACAATGGCCGTAAACAGGGATTCATCCATCAAAATCCGGGCACCTGGGCTCTCCTGCACACAATGGGGGGGCCATAATACCTGTTGGCGTCCCTCAATTTCAATGAGATCATAGGGGGTGGTGTTATCGTGGTTGGAAAAAAAGGAAATGTGGTTTGCCGGGTGCCAGTCCTGGGTGGCATAGATCGGGTAACCCAGTGACTTGAGCCGCCGGGTTTCGGTTTCTGTCGCATCAAGGTATGCCTGGTCAGCACCCCCAACGGCCAGGCTCCCCTGCATGGCCTGGGTGAAATCTGCCTGGATATCCACAACAACCACTGCTGTATGGTCCTGTTTTGTATTTATCTGCATAAAGTCTCTGTCCTTTTTGAAAATTATGCCATAAGATAATTCTTTTAGCTGTCATATACAAAAATTTTTTAGAAATATTACAGGCCCATGATTGAGACCATACTTGACAATGATCTGTATAAATTCACCATGCAGCAGGCCGTGTATCAGCTCTATCCCAAGGCCCGGGTCCGGTATAAACTGACGAACCGGGGGCGTACCCCTTTTCCTCCAGGATTTGACGGCTTGATTAAAGACCGGGTGGCGCAGATGGCAGGTTTACGCTTGACCCTTGATGAAAGGGTGTGGCTGGAAAAGGCCTGCCCCTATTTTACAAAAGCGTACCTGGATTATCTGGCCTCATACCGTTATGACCCTGACCAGGTGGAAATTTGCCAGCACGGGCATACGCTTTCGGTCAAGATTTCAGGGCCATGGTGTCGGACCATTTTGTGGGAAGTGCCGCTGATGGCCATCATTTCCGAAACCTTTTTCAAGGTTGCCAACCCTGAAATTTTGTCCAGGCAGGCCATCCGGGACCGCAACCAGACCAAGGCGAAAATGATGTCCAATGCCGGCCTGACTTTTGTGGAATTCGGTACCCGGCGGCGATTTTCCGTTGCCAACCACGCCCATTTTCTTGAGGATGTTCTGGCGCTGGACCACCACCGCATGGCCGGCACCTCCAATGTGCATTTTGCCAGAAATTACGGACTTGCCCCGATGGGGACCCTGGCCCATGAATGGATTATGTTTCATGCGGCCTTAACCGATTATGCCGCGGCCAATGCCGCGGCCATGGATGCCTGGCTTAAGGTCTATCCTGATGTGCTGGGCATTGCGCTGACCGACACCTTTACCACGAAGGTTTTTTTAAATGCCTTTAATAGAGACCGGGCCGGCCGGTTTTCCGGTGTCCGCCACGATTCCGGAGACCCTGAAATTTTTACCCGGGATATCCTCAGCCATTACAGAGAAAAGGGTATTGATCCGGCTTCCAAGGCCATTGTATTTTCAGACGGCCTGGATGTGGAACGGGCAATGAAAATTCATAGGTTCTGCCGGGGAAAGGTAAAGGACTCCTATGGTATCGGCACCAATCTGACCAATGACGTGGGGGTTGATCCTTTGAATATTGTGATCAAATTGTCCTGGGCAGAGCCTGAACCCGGCATGGAAGGCAGACCCACGGTTAAGTTGTCGGATGATCCGGGCAAGCACACCGGTGATCCCGGAGAATTGCTACACTGCCGAAAAGCCCTTGGCCTTTGATTTTTCCTGTTCTGTCAGCCAGATTTCAAAGTCCAGGATAAAGTGTTCGGGAGTTCGGGGTCGCCGATCTGACGGTCTGTAGGGGGGAGTGGTTTCCATAAGCCGTGATTTTGTTGCCGATCCCTTTGGGGGATGCCTTAAAGGGTGAACGGATAAATCAGAACAGATGACATGGAGGAAGAAGTTGGCAGATGCTGATCGAATGAAACGGTACTCCGATTATAATGCTTATCTTCGCAACCTGTTTGGTGAGCGGGTGCAGAAAATTTCCGTGGATGCCGGGCTGACTTGTCCCAACCGGGACGGAACCCTGTCCAGGTCAGGGTGTATTTACTGTAATGCCAAAGGGTCGGGTACAGGTGCCTTTGCCAGGGGGCTTTCCATTTCCCAGCAGATTGAAGCCGGGAAGATCGGGGCCATAAAAAAATATAAGGCTCGAAAATTTCTTGCCTATTTCCAGTCTTTTACCAATACCTATGCCCCGGTGGATCATCTTAACGCCTTATATGACGAAGCCCTGTCCTGTGAGGGGGTGGTGGGTATGGCTGTGGGCACAAGACCTGACTGTGTGGATAAAGCCAAAATTGATCTGCTTGACGCCTACACAAATGATTATCTTATCTGGCTGGAATACGGGCTTCAGTCTGCCCATGACACCACCCTTGCCCTGATTAACCGCGGTCATGATTTCAAGGCCTTTGAAACAGCCATGGACCTGGTTGCGCATAGAAAAAAGCTTAATGTCTGTGCCCATATTATTCTGGGTCTACCCGGAGAGACCCGGGCCATGATGCTTGAAAATGCCCGTATTTTAGGAAGCATGGGGGTTAATGGCGTCAAAATTCACCTGCTTTATGTGGTCCGCGGCACCGCTTTGGATAAGATGTATGGTCAGGGGCGTTATACGCCCTTAGAACAACAGGAATATGTGGACCTGGTCTGCGATTTTCTGGAACGGCTGCCCACGTCCGTGATTATCCAGCGGATCACAGGGGACCCCCATTCTGACGAACTTGTGGCCCCATTGTGGTCAGCCCGGTACAGAGAGACATTCAACATGATTCAGTATACCCTTGAAGCCCGGGATTCATACCAGGGAAAATACTGGATTTAAAATCCTTATTTTTCTCGGATTTTGAGCCGCCTTCTAATAGCTTCTTCTCCTGAAAGGCTTTTTCTTCTTTTTACCACCGGAATCGGCATGATTCACTTTGATGGGCTTTTTATCAACTATGTTGCCGTTCAAGGCCTTAATGGCCTTGTCCGCTTCAGAATTGCTTGGCATCTCAACAAAACCAAATCCTTTGGAACGTTCGTTAAACCTGTTTTTTATAATTTTAACGCTTTCAACTTCACCAAATGCTTCAAAGGCCTCTTTAAGCGCCTCTTCTGTCATATATTCCGTTAGATTTCCCACATAAATTTTCATTCACGGATCCTTTTGTTTTTAAATTATATCCTGGCGGGAGAAAGTCAGCACCTGACAGATGACGCTTTTTCCCATACTGTCTGTCTGATTAATTTTTTCCTGTGAACAGGCATAACCCAGCCCAGCCATTTTTTTGCTGAATTTTGCATGATAGCCCCGCCTGGGGTCCACAATGATTACATCACAATGGTCACGGGCATGGCGGTTTATAAAAGTTGACAAAAGATCGACATGTTTAATTTCATAAAGAAGATCCGAACCGATGATCAGATCAAAATGACCAAGATCATCATCCAGATCCGCCCATCCGGTGCGAACAAAGGGTATTTTTTTCCCGTCATTGAGTTTTACATTGTGAATCAGGAATCCTTCCGTTTCAGGATGGTAGTCTGTGGCCGTAATATCTGCCAATCGCTGATTCAGAATCAGACTGGCCAGCCCAATGCCGCAGCCCACTTCAAGCACCCGTTTTCCGTTCACATAATGATCAAGCATCAGGCGGGCAAGCAAGCAGCTGGAAGGCCAGACCACGCCGAATATCGGCCAGGTCGCCGAAGATATCCCAAGTCTTTCGGCCTCACCGTTGATATCCTCAAACTGCAGTGTATCTCTAAGCGTCCGGATATGAATATCCATTGCTCCGATTTCAATGGTTGTATAACGGACGCGTATAGTGGACATGAGACCTTTCTATTCCTGCAGTTCCTGTTGATTCTGTTCAGAATCGGTTTCGGTGTCTGTCGGGTTCTTTTTTTCAGCTTTTCGTTTGAGCTTTTCTTCTTTTTTCTTTTTTTTATTCAACTCTTTTTGTCTTTTTTCCCGGGAAAATTGATTTCGGACTGCCATGCCTCTCCTTTTGGTTGGTCCTGCTGTTATGGCTATTTAAGCCGGAAGTAACTATTCCTCTGTCATTTTTCTGCCCAGGGCTTTTTCGATTAAGGTAATGGTTTTATTATCTTGCATGGTTGTAAAGGTCTATGCCTGGCCGGCTTGATTAGCCCTTCCGGTCCTTCCGGTTCTGTGGATATAGGTTTCAACCGTATCCGGCAGATCATAGTTGAATCCGGATTTCTTTACTTTAATTGGTCCGCAAGGCTTTTGGCCTTATGTTTGGTTCGTGTAAACACAATGGTGCTGGCCATGCCGTTTTTTGCAAACAGCGTTTTGAGCAGGTCTGTTCGCTTTTATTTTTGGACATTAAACCGGCCATGGGCGATGCGGGGTGCAGGACCGGTTTGGTTGACCTGAATCGTGATGGGATGGTTTAAAATATCCTGGACCAGATTGCTAATCATCTTTGGCATGGTCGCAGAGAAGACCAGGTTCTGGCGATTTTTTGGGCAAAGACCGGATAATTCGCCTGATATCAGGCAGAAATCCCATATCAAACATCTGATCTGCTTCGTCCAGAACAAGGGTATCAATTCCCCTAAGGCTCAGGGCCTTTTCATTCATAAGATCCAGCAGCCGTCCCCGGGCATGCCACAATAATGTCCACGCCCTGTTCATACTGTTTTCACGGTTAACTATCAGTAAAAACGTCAACGTTAACGTACGATGTTTGTCAGACAACGCGGTCAGCGAGGAGTGCCTGAGAGAAGAAAATTCAAACAGGAAAAGTGCCTTTACTGGCATTTACATAATTTATCATACACAACGGTTGAGACAGCACAAGGTGCCTGCTGCCACTGTAGGCCATGACTGTCAACAAAAAAAGCCCCTGAGAACAGAATTCTCAGGGGCTTTAATAACTGTTCAGATGAAAGCGTCCGGAATGGTTCAAAACCCTTCCGGATTCGTCACTGGGTGGCCCGGAACAAAAATCGGGTTGGCCCAGGACTGTTATAAATAAAAATGGTCAGCTATTGCACAAAAATGGTCATCTATTGCACGATGACATTTGCAGCAGACGGCCCTTTGGGGCCCTGCTCAATGTCAAATGTGACCCGATCGCCTTCGTTCAGGGTCTTAAAACCTTGTGCATTAATGCCTGAATGATGAACAAAGACATCTTTTCCACCATCTTCTACTTCGATAAAACCAAAACCTTTAGTCTCGCTGAACCACTTTACGGTACCTTTTGCCATGTTGGCAGTCTCCTAAATAAAAAAAATAAAAATTTGCTTCTAACTTTGGGGGGCAATCACAGAGATATTGAGATATACACCTTAAGGAAGGAACATATGCAAACCATGCATTCTTTGTATAATACTGAAAAAATAAAAAATGTCAAATGTATTCTTAAAATTCAGCAATTCAGAGTGTCGCACCTGCACCGTAGTAGTCAATGCGGTTGACTTAAGAGACAACTCAAAGTATCAAGCCGGTTGCCTGTATTCCAGATTGGATATAATGCACTGATTTTTAGAACGAAATGGACCAAAAATTATTTTTCGGATAGATTCAAGGTGATGCTTTGACTCTGGAAAAAATATAAGATGAGCTTTCTTGATTCATCTGTATCTGATAATCATAACAATTTGTCAAAAATTTTTTATACATTAAACACGGCTGTAAGAGACTTAAACAAGCGTTTAACAGCCGTTTAACATGAAAGAAGGAGTATATATGGGATTGATATCTTCCACCCATTCCATCAGCCGTTATTATATTGACGGTGAATTTACTGACGGTGCTGCAGAAGGTGTCCGCCGGGGATTGATTGAAAACGCCATCCCTGAAATTGAAAACGAATACGATGAAATATCAGCCGGATGGTCTCCCCTTGAAACCCCCTATAAACCAGACTTTCAATCAACTTCTTTTATATTCGGCACCTATTTTGCCTTTTCTCTGCGAATTGATAAAAAATCAATCCCGGCTAAACTGGTTCAAAAACATATGGCCATTGAAATGGAGAAAAAAAAGAAAGAAAGCGGCAGACCCTTTATTTCAAAAAATGAAAAAACTGAAATAAAGGAGATGGTCATCGATATTTTGATGCATAAAACACCCTTTATTCCAAATATCTATGATGTGTTATGGGATTATGAAGATAAAAACTTAATCTTATTTTCCACCCAAAAGGCGGCCAATGAATTATTTGAAACCTTGTTTTTCAAATCCTTTGACCATAAACCCATTAAAATATTTCCCTATACAATAGTGGAAAAGCTGGGCAGATTTTCAAACGATAAAAAAGACAGGGTGCTGGCTCTATCGCCCTTAAATACGAAAGGTGCATGATGTTAGATATAGCAACGGCTTACAATAAATATGGATTTTTAGGCAACGAATTTTTGACATGGATCTGGTACCTCATTGAAACGGATCAGGATATTACAACCCTTGCAAGTTCAAAAGATCCGGTAATTTTTGAGATTGGAAATTCCATCAGTCTTGAAAATAATCTTGGCGATAAATCAAAAGAAAAAATTACCATTAAAGGTGATCAGGCCGGTCTTGAAGAAGGGGGCACAGCCCTTAAAAAAGGGGCATGGGTAACAGATATGAACCTGATCTGCAGGATGGGTGAAGAAGAATATAAATTTTCAATCAAAGGTGAAAGTTTCAATATCACCGGTTTGAAAACCCCAACCATTGACATCTCCTCATCAGAAGATGAAATAGAAGGTTTGATTATTGAAAAAACCTTTTTAATCATGAAGGTTATCAAAGTTATTGACACCCTTTTTTTAAAATTTATCGAAAAAAGAATTTCAGATGACTGGAATGCGTCTGATTTAAAGGGTATCAGGGATTGGATTCAATCCTGACAACAAATTGTTTAAAAAGCCTGTTTTATGGACCCTTAAAAAACAGGCTTTTAATACCTTCTATTTTTAAAAACATTTTATTCAAAACTTTAAACACAAAAGATACAAAAACAATCAATAATATTAAGCTATTAAATCAATTGTAAACATTTAGGCCTTGATTATTATTGTTATTATCTTTATTTAAATAATCTTTAATATATTACATCTTGTAATAAAAACGATATGCTTTGTTTCTTCTTTCCAATCTCTTGTTTCTTGACTGGTAAACTGGTATTTAAAAGCGCGAACTGGAACCCCTTCAGGAAAGTTAAAATGACAGATGATTTAAAAATATTTTCCGGTGGATCCAATCCGGATCTGGCAACGGAAATTTGTGGGAATATCGGAATTCATTTAAGTCCGATGGAAACATCCCGGTTTTCAAATGACAATTTGTTTGTTCAGATTAAGGAAAGTGTCAGGGAAAAAGATGTATTTGTTGTCCAGTCTTTGAGCACACCTGTCAGTGATCATCTCATGGAATTGATGATTACCCTGGATGCCCTGCGTAGCGCATCTGCTAAACGGATTACAGCTGTCATCCCTTATTATTCATATGCCCGGTCCGATAAGAAGGATGCGCCAAGAATATCCATTGCTGCCCGCCTGGTTGCCGATCTTTTGAAAACTGCCGGGGCAGACCGGGTACTGACTATGGATCTGCACGCCGATGCCGTGCATGGATTTTTCAGCATTCCCGTGGATCATTTAACAGCCATACCCACAATCTGTGATTATTTTGCAGCGTTCCTGGATCTGTCAAAGGTGGTGGTGGTGGCCACAGATGCCGGCGGTGCTAAAAGAGCCGGACGGTTTGCCAAACGTCTGGACACCTCCCTTGCCATCATTGACAAACGTCGGCTCAGCGATTCAGATGTTCAGCAGGGGCTGGTTGTGGGTAATGTAAAGGGTCTGGATGCCATTATTTTTGACGATGAAATATCCACAGGGGGAACCCTGGTGAGCACCGTTGAGACCTTGAGCCGCGCAGGAGCGGCTAAGGTTTATGTTGGTGCAACCCATCCGGTGCTTTGCGGCCACGCAGTGGAAAAATTAAATCAAACTTTCATATCTGAGATTGTGGTCACCAACACGGTACATGTTCCTGTAGAAAAACAGTTTCCCCAGCTTAAATCCTTGTCAGTGGCATCTCTTTTTGCCCGGGCCATCAAGCACATCCATACAGGAGAGAGTGTTTCAGGGCTTTTTTAAGCCATAACAAATCAGTGAAACCTTTTCATTGAACTGTTCGGTGACTATTTTTCTGGTGGTTCTTACTTTAATACGGCAGACAAAATGTTTGCTCTCTTCCTGGAGGAGATCAAATTCTTTATGAGATTGATACCCCCGGTCCATGACGCCGGTTTGACCTTTAGATAGGATACGGGTAACAAAACGACGCTCTGCGCCGTTGCCTTCATTCAGGAATATTTTATGTAAAACATCGGTTTTTTATGTTTGACATTCGGCGATTTTATATTAACTTCAAAGAAATTTTTTAATTTTTAGGAGAAAAACATGGCAGATTTAACAGCGATTATGGAAACTTCAAAAGGCACGATTAACATTACGCTTTTTGCAGACAAGACCCCCTATACCGTGGGCAATTTTGTAAACCTTGCCAAACGCCAATATTATAACGGTTTAACCTTTCACCGTGTGATTTCAGATTTCATGATCCAGGGTGGATGTCCTTACGGCAATGGTATGGGCGGCCCGGGCTATGAATTTGAAGATGAATTCAAAAAAGATCTCAAACATGACAAGCCCGGCATCCTGTCAATGGCCAATGCCGGTCCCGGGACCAACGGCAGCCAGTTTTTTATTACTCACGTCCCCACACCCCATCTCGACGGTATGCATACGGTATTCGGGGCAGTTGTCAGCGAAGCAGATCAGGATGTAGTCAACAGTATTACCCAGGGAGATACTATTGAAAGCATCACCATCAAAGGCAATGTGGGTTCTGTGTTCAAGAAGATTCAACCCAAACTGGATGTGTGGAATAAAACCCTGAACAAGTCCTTTCCCAAGCTTCCCAAAGCTTGAATGTTTTGAACAAAAAGACCTTTTGTCGCATGATTATGCGGCAAAAGGTCTTTTTGTTTTGGGTTCAGCGGTTTTGCCTGCAGTGTCGGTTATCAGTCCAGGTCAATGTACAAGGGGATAACATGAAGGGAAGGAGAATTTTCCTCGGTATCCCCTAAGCGCCATTTTTTCGCCGGAATTCCTGCTTCTTTGATTTTTTCAACCATTCCTTTGATATTGATCAGGGGGTGCCGGCTAAACACATTGGGCAGCCCGTATGTCAGGCTGCACACCAGGCATTTGTCCGGCCGGCGCAGCAGATTAAAGGCAAGGACAATCCGGCTGCCGGAAATACTGATAGGCTCCAGCCTGATGTCATAGGCGCCTTCTGAGGCATCACCATACAGCGCATCAAAAAACTGATCAGTTCTTTCAGGCGGCAACAGCTCATCTAAAAATTCTTGGGTGAGTATGTTGTCAAAATCTTTTTGAACCATGTTTTATCTATCCTTCTTTTATAGCCTGTATCTTTTTTATAATAAAGTCTGGTTAAGTTACTCAGATATTTCAAACTTTGTTATGGGTTAAGCCTGGGTGTTGATCGATTAGATCGGCCCATGGCCGTTAGTTTAAATCAGAGATTTCTCTTCTATTCTTTCTATGTCGGAAAATCAAGGGATAAACCAGGAACCCCCAGGGCAATAGCATTTAACCTGCCTGCAGTTTCATGTCAATTATAAATGGATCGTAGATAATCAATGTATTAAATTTAAAAGGATCATGTTTATACATTTGATCTTATTTCGGTATCTGGTACAATAAAAATCTGAAAAAAGATGGGAGTCAAAAATTTGTGTCCATTCGAAAAAAGTATCTATATTCTCTTCACTGTCGGCAACAAACATGGGATAATTAAATGAAAAAATTAAAAATTTTCCGGGGATTTGACCTGAATGTGCCTGAAGAGCCCGATTTGAGTTGTGTTCCCCTGGCCCTGCCGACCAGTCTGGGATGCTGTGCCGCGGACATACCGCATATCCGGCCAAAATTGCTGATTAAAGAGGGTTGGCGCGTTAAAACCGGCCAGTCGCTGTTTACGGATAAGCGGGATACAAGCATACAATATGTCTCCCCTGGAACCGGCCGGGTGGAAAAGGTTGTTTACGGGCATCGTCGACGGCTGATGGAGGTAGTGATCGCAACTGAGCCCGAAGATGAGTATGTTGAATATGATCCGGTGACCTTGGCGGGCATCGTCGGCATGCCCCGCGATGCGCTTGTGACGAACCTGAAAAATGGCGGCCTGTGGCAGGGCCTGCGGCAGTTTCCAGCCCTGGATGTCGCCGATCCGGATCATTCCCCTGCCATGATTATTGTGGCCATGGACGGCAATGACCTCTTTTCGCCGCATCCGGCCATAATCCTTAAAGGCAACATTGCTGCCTTTGAAGCGGGCATGGCGGTTTTGCGCAGATTTTCGCATCAACTTGCCGTGGTCTGCCGGGCAAGCCGCGTTGAACGCATCCGGGAGATAGGCAGTTCAGTGGCGGATCAGATCACCCATACCGCCCCGGACATTTATCCTGCCTGGCAGCCCGGTGCCGTACTTTATCAGATCAAGCAACAGGCGGCGGAGAACAGTTCCTGGTGCATCCGCCTGGATCATCTGGTCATGATGGGCCGCTTTTTACTTTCCGGTCGGTATCCGGTTGACAAGATCGTCACCATTACCCGGCCCGGGGACCGGCGGCCCCATATGCGGGTCCGGCAGGGCATGCCTTTATCTTCTCTGGCCGGTCAAATACCTGTGCAAAGTATTGCCACCACAGGTCGGTTCAACGGTCGGATTCTTGAAAAAGATGCCCATATCGGCTTTTTTGAAAACACGGTTAATATCATTGAGGCGGGGCCCGGGGAAGAGATGTTCGGTTTTGTCCGGCCCGGCCTTGACAAACCCACCCTATCGTCCACGTTTCTCTCTTCTCTGTTCAGACGTCCGGCAAAAATGGATTGCACCCTTCACGGGGAAGCACGGGCCTGCATTAATTGTTCATATTGCGAACGGATCTGCCCCAATGGTCTTATGCCTTCCTTTATCATGAAGGCACTGCATGCACAAGAACTTGAAGAAGCATTGGCGCTCGGGCTCATGGACTGCTGCAAATGCGGGTTGTGTTCGTTTGCCTGCCCCTCCAAGATTGAACTGACCCAAATCCTTTCAGACGCCATGGACGCCTATTACAAGGACAAATAATGAAGAATCTTGTGAAAAAGTTTTTTGATGATACACGCCCCTTGTTTACTGGAGACGGGAAGTATAAAAAGTATGAACCTGTCTGGGACGCCACAAAAACATTTTTCTTTCTGCCTTCGGCCAAAATTCGTGTCATGCCCTTTGTCCGGGATCACCTGGATCTGAAACGCTACATGAGCATCGTTATCCTGGCACTTTTGCCGGTGACCTTTTTCGGGATATATAATGCCGGATACCAGGCCGGCATCGGTACCGGGGAATCCTGGTCCATGACCAAATGCTTTCTTATAGGTGCCTGGTATGTATTGCCCATGATCATCGTTTCTTATGTGGTGGGCTTTGCCTGGGAGTTTCTTTTTGCGGTGGTGCGCGGCCATAAGATATCCGAAGGTCTCCTGGTCACGGGCCTGCTTTTTCCCTTGACCCTGCCACCTACCATCCCCTTGTGGCAGGTGGCGCTTGGTATCTCCTTTGGTGTGGTTATCGGTAAGGAGGTGTTTGGTGGTACGGGGCGCAATATCCTTAACCCGGCATTGACCGGACGGGCCTTTCTGTTTTTTTCCTATCCGGTCGCCATGTCCGGGGATGTCTGGGTGGCGGGCAAACACCTGGTAGACGGCGTGACCGGGGCCACGGCCCTTTCCGTGACAGGCGCAGGAGAGCAGTCCATCACCGCAGCCCTTTCCAATGCCGGTTATTCCCTGGGGCAGCTTTTCACAGGATTTGTGCCGGGCAGTGTGGGGGAGACCTCGGCTCTCTGCTGCCTGATTGGTGCCGCCATTCTCATGGTGACCCGTATTGCCAATTACAGGATCATTATCGGCGGCATTGCAGGACTTGTCATCACCAGTATTATTATTTACCTGATTCCCGGGGGTAAGGAGACCTGGTCCAATGCCGGTCCCCTTTACCATTTGTGCGCCGGCGGATTTTTGTTCGGTATATCCTTTATGGCCACGGATCCGGTCTCCGCGCCGGGCACCAATCCGGGGCGATGGATTTTCGGGGCAGCCATTGGTTTTTTAACCGTGATCATCCGGGTGGGTAATCCTGCGTTCATGGAGGGGGTGATGCTGGCCATTCTGTTCATGAACGTGTTTTCGCCTTTGCTGGACCATCTGGTGCTCAAGTACAAATCGTCAAAAAGGATTCCCAATGTTTGAAAAAAATTCAAAACGCCATGTGACCTTTTTTGCCCTTGTTTTGTCCGTGGTGTGCAGCCTTTTGATTACGGCGGCGGCAACAGGTCTTAGGGAGCGGCAGCAGGAGAACATGGCCCTGGACAAAAAAGTGAATCTGTTGCGGGCCGCAGGCCTTGTGGATGCGGGTCAAAAATATGGGAAAGATACCATTAACACCCTTTATAACCGGCGCATTGCAGAAGTGTTTGTGGACCGTCAGGGCATAATCATGGACGCCGAAGACCCCGACGGCATGCATCTGTATTTTATTCATGCACAGGAGGCTGGGGATCGTCATGATTTCAATGACATTTCCGGCTATATCGTGCCCATCAATACCCGCGGGCTGTGGGGAAAGATCCATGGATACCTGGCCTTTGAAAATGACGGACAGACCGTTTCCGGTTTTTCCGTGTTCAGCCACTCTGAAACCCCCGGCCTTGGCGGAGAAATCGAAAGTGCCTGGTTCCAAAAGAATTTCAAGGGCAAAAAGATTCTTAATTCCCAGGATAAATTTGTCTCCATAGGCATTGCCAAAGGAAAGGCCGGTAATCTGCCCAAGGGTGAACAGGAGAATTATGTGGACGGTATTTCCGGGGCCACCCTGACCGGCAGGTATCTGTCCGAAGGGATCAAAAATACCTTGATGAAGTACGAGGGGGTATCGGTTACCTTCCGGCAAAAACAATTGAAAGCTAAAGATGGGGACCCATCCCATGACTGAAACCCGCAAAAGGTGAACCATGACGCTCAAATCCAAAGGTGAATACTACGACATCCTGACCAAGGGGGTATGGACCCAGAACCCGGTGGCTTACCAGGTACTCGGAATCTGTTCGGCCCTGGCCGTGACCGTGAAAATGTCCACGGCCATTGTCATGGCGCTGGCCCTGACCGTGGTGACGGCCTGTTCGTCCATGATCATCTCTTCCATGAGAAAGATCATCCCCTCCAACATCCGGATCATTGTGGAACTGGCTGTTATCTCCACCCTGGTGATCGTTACTGATCAGGTGCTTAAAGCCTATTTTTATGACATATCCAAACAACTCTCCATTTTTGTGGGGCTGATCATTACCAACTGCATTGTTTTAGGCCGTGCCGAAGCCTTTGCCCTGGCCAATGATCCTATTGATTCTTTTGTGGACGGCATTGCCAACGGTCTGGGGTATGGTTTGATCCTTATTGTGGTGGCCTTTATCCGGGAGCTTCTGGGGTCTGGAAAATTTCTGGGGTTCCAGGTGGTGCCCGGATTTGTATATGACCTTGGTTTCCAGAACATGGGGCTGATGGTGCTGGCCCCGGGCGCCTTTTTTGTCATCGGCCTTCTGGTGTGGCTGAAGAATTCTTTGCCCGGCATATCAAGCCAAAAAAAATAAGGAGCACTCATGGGCGATCTGTTCAGTCTGTTTATCAATTCCGTTTTCATCGGCAACATCCTTCTGGCCTATTTTCTTGGGATGTGTTCCTTTATTGCCGTGTCCAAAAATGTGGATACTGCGGCAGGGTTGGGGTTTGCCGTTATTTTTGTGTTGTCCGTCACAAGTCCGGTCAACTGGATAATCTATCACGGGCTTCTGGCCCCGGGTGCTTTGTCCTGGCTGGGATTTTCCGATCTTGACTTAAGTTTTTTAAAATTCATTACCTTTATTGCCGTGATTGCCGCCATCACCCAGGCCGTGGAGATGGTCATTGACCGGTATTCGCCCGGGCTTTACGCCACCCTGGGCGTGTTTTTGCCCCTGATTGCCGTAAACTGTGCCATTTTAGGCACCAGTCTTTTCATGGTGGAGCGCAATTACACCTTCATGGAATCCATTGTCTTTGGGGCAGGTTCGGGCACCGGCTGGATGCTGGCCATTGTCACCATGGCGGCCATCCGAAAAAAGGCCCGGTATTCAGATGTGCCTGAAGGTCTGCAGGGATTCGGGTTTACCATGATTATTGCCGGACTTATGGCCATGACGTTTATGATGTTTTCAGGCATCACCTTATAAGGAGGCTTTGAATTGATTTACCTTATAAGTATTGTAGTATTCACCTTTGTTATCGGTATTCTGGTTGTGGTGCTTTTGTTTGTGGAAGCAAAAGTTACGACCAGGGGGGATCATTGGGTGACCATCAACGGCAAGTCAGACGCTGCCTTGAAAATTTCGGGCAATCCCACGCTTTTGTCTGCCCTGGCGGGCAAAGAGATTTTTCTGCCCTCGGCCTGCGGCGGATCCGGCTCCTGCGGAATGTGCCGGTGCAAGGTCCTTGAGGGAGGCGGCAGCGTGCTGCCCACGGAGATGTCGCATTTAAGCCGAAAGGAAAAGGCAGCCGGTGTCCGTCTCTCCTGTCAGCTCAAAGTTAAGGAAGATCTTTCCATTGAGGTGCCTGAATCCATTTTTGGCATTAAAAAGGTAGAAGCCGAAGTGATATCCAATAAAAATGTGGCCACGTTTATCAAAGAACTTGTGCTGCGTCCTGCTGAACCCTTTGACTTTAAGGCCGGAGCCTATATTCAGATTGACGTGCCCGAATATGAAGTTAATTTTAAAGATTTTCATATCGCAAGTAAGTATGTCAGCGAATGGAAAAAATATAATCTTTTAGCCCTGACATCCAAAGGGATAAAACCGGGATTCAGGGCTTATTCCCTGGCCAATCCCCCCCATGACAAAGAGACTCTCATGCTCAACGTACGTATTGCAACCCCGCCGCCGGGCACCGAAGGCATCCCCCCGGGATTTGGTTCTTCTTATGTATTCGGGCTTAAACCCGGCGACCGGGTGCTGGTATCCGGTCCCTACGGGGAATTTATGGCAAGGGAGACGAACCGGGAGATGTGCTTTGTCGGCGGGGGTGCCGGCATGGCGCCTTTGCGTTCCCATATTCTTCATCAGCTCGATGGTATACATTCCGGCCGCAGGATCTCCTTTTGGTATGGCGCCAGATCTATAAAGGAGATGTTTTATGATGAGGATTTTAAAGAACTGGTGGAAAAATATCCTAATTTTTCTTACCATGTGGCCCTGTCCGATCCCGATGCGGAAGACAACTGGACCGGACAGACCGGGTTTATCAACACCTATCTTGTGGATGCATACTTAAGCACTCACGAAGATCCGGCTGAGATTGAGTATTACCTGTGCGGGCCGCCGCCCATGATTAATTCCGTTATTCACAGCCTTCATGAGATGGGTGTGGAGGATGATATGATATTTTATGACAAGTTTTAAAGGATATTGATGCAAACCACGTTTTTAGGCAAAATCCTTCACACGCCCATAGTGCTGGCATCGGGCGTACTCGGCAACAACAAAGCCATCTTGGAGCGGGTCTGGGAAAACGGGTGCGGGCTTCCCACCATGAAGTCCATTGGGCCTGCTCCCCGCGAAGGGCATAAGAATCCAACGGTCATTGATCTTGGCAACGGCATGATTAATGCCGTAGGCCTGCCCTCTCCAGGCTACCTGAACATGGAAGAGGAGTGGCAGGAACTGTCAGGCCGGACTTTCCCCATAAACGCCAGCATTTACGGCGGGTCTGTGGACGAATTTGTCCGGGTGGCCGAGTTTGTATCCGCCAAAGGGCCGGACTTTATTGAACTGAATATCTCATGTCCCAATTCAGATAAGCATGGCATGATTTTCGGGGTTAACGCCCAGTCCTCCCATGATGTTGTTGCCGCGGTTAAAAAGGTGATTCATGTCCCTCTCATTGCCAAGTTGACGCCGGCTGCCCCGGATATTGCAAGCATTGCAAAGGCGTGTGAGGATGCAGGTGCCGATGCCATCTGCGCCATTAATACGGCCGGGCCGGGCATGGTTATTGACATCGAGTCCCGCTCTCCTGTACTTGCCTTTAAAAAGGGCGGGCTTTCCGGCCCCATGATCAAACCCATTGCCGTGCGCTGCGTGTACGATATCTTTAAAGCAGTATCCATTCCCATTATTGGCTTGGGTGGCATCAGCACGGGAAAAGACGCCATAGAGATCATCATGGCAGGGGCTACGCTTGTGGGAATCGGTACGGCCGTGCGATACCGGGGAATCTCCGTGTTTGATAAAGTTACTAATGAGATCAGCGACTGGCTGGCGGCCCACGATACCACTATGGAAAAAATCCGGGGTGCAGCCCACAGGGAGGTCCGATGATTACACAACTGCTGCCCGCCATGGTCACGGTGGCGGATAAGGAGGTTCACAGTCCTGAGTTTGCCACCCTGTATGTTAACCAGGCCATTGACTTCAAACCGGGCCAGTTTGTCATGGTGTGGATTCCCGGCGTGGATGAAAAACCCTATACCATTTCCCATCACACTCCGGACCGCTTCGGCATTACCGTGGAGGCAAAGGGTATTTTTTCGAAAAAAGCCGTATCACTCGGGGCTGGTGATAAAATCGGTATCCGGGGACCTTTTGGTAATGGATTTAATATGGGTGTTGCGTATAAACGGATTGCCGTTGTGGCCGGCGGCTGCGGTATGGCACCCCTTGCGCCCCTTGTTGAGGCCTTTCAGACCGATACCGGGCCTGAAATTGTGCTGATCCAGGGTGCCCGGTCCAAATCTTTTCTGCTCTACCCGGACCGGTTTACGGCAAAGGTCGAAATCTGTACCGATGACGGATCAAAGGGGTATAAAGGGTTTGTGACGGATATCCTGATGGAAAAAATAAAAAAACAGAAAATCAGAGATTTGTCGGCTGCTTCCGTCCCTGCTTTTGATATGGTCTATGCCTGCGGCCCGGAAATCATGATGGCAAAGGTGTTTGATATCTGTGAAGCCCACGGCATCCCCTGCCAGGTTTCCCTGGAACGGTACATGAGATGCGGGTTCGGGGTATGCGGGGCCTGTGTCTGTGGTCATGCCGTGGTGTGTAAAGACGGGCCGGTATTTGAATCAAAGATGTTGAGAACCATGGCGGATTTTAATACCCGGGCACTGTTAAAAACCGGAAAACCGGTTCCGTTAAATGAATATACCACCTGGCGTTGCCAATAAAAGGAAGAAGCATGAATTATAAAGAGGAATTTATTGAGTTTCTGGTGCAGTGCAATGCCCTGAAGTTTGGAGAATTTGAACTGAAAAGCGGCAGACTTGCCCCCTATTTTATTAATACCGGCATGTTTGACACCGGTTCAAAGATTAAAAAACTGGGCACCTATTATGCCAGGGCCATTAACGCTCATTTTAAAGAAGATTTTCACGGAATTTACGGCCCTGCCTACAAGGGGATTCCTTTGTGCATTACGGCCGCCTGTGCCCTGGCTGACATGGGCATTGACAAAGGGTATGTATTCAACCGCAAGGAGGCCAAAACTTATGCCGACAAAAGTGCTGTGGTGGGTATGTCCCTGACCTCCGACACCCGGCTGGTCCTGGTGGATGATGTCATCACCTCGGGCAAAGCCATCCGGGAATCCCTGGAAGTTCTAAAAGGATGCAGCAATCCCCAGGTTTGCGGTATTATCATCAGCGTGAACCGCCAGGAAAAGGGAAAAACAGATAAAAATGCCCTGGAAGAGGTGTCAGAGACCCTTGGCATTCCCATTTTTGCCATTGTTACCATACGGGAAATTATTGATTTTCTGCACAATCGGGAAATAGATGGCAAAATAGTTATGGATGACCAAATGAAAGTAACGATCGAAACCTATCTGGCAACCTATGGTGCAGACTGTTGAAATTGTTTTACGTCGCTTCTATCCATTTTTTCAAGGTGGTAGAGCCCTTGGTTAAAATCAGTAATGACTTTTTGATTTTCTTTTATCTGTTTTGATAAAAGCAGGTAAAAATTTTGCCGTATCAAAGGTTTCTGGTGGTGAGTGAACAATGCCGCTGTTTTTTTGGGAAAGATTTCTCTTATGGTGTCATACCCGCTTTCTAAAATAACAGGTGTATAATCAATTTCACCTGAAAGCAGTTTGTTGAAATTGCCTGTCTCATCCTTTGCTGTCAGGGACAAAAGTTGGCCTGAAAAAATTGCGGCATCAAAAAGGTCCTCATACTGCATCCCTGCAACGATGCCTGCCCGGTAACTACTCAGATCGTCAAGTTGCTGCCAGTCGAAACTTTTTGATTTCAGATGAAAAAAAACAATCTCTGCGGTAATCAGGGGGTTGCTGAAATAGAAATGGTTATTCCGGCTTTTGGTTTTTCTCCAGAGCATTGTGCCGTCAACCAGCCTCTCCTTTGCCATATTAAAGGCGCTGAGCCTGGATCTGAAAATAAAAGAGACCTGGTAGTTTTCCAGTGCAAATGCCCGGGTCACGACCTCTGCGACTTTGTTGAAAAAAGAGGGGTTTAAATCCGGAGACGGTTTTTGAGGGGGCATAAGCCCTGTACTTATCGTTATTTTCCGGGCCGGTGCAAATACTTCCTTCTGGGACCTGAGAATATATTGGTCAACTATTTGTTCTTTTTTCATCTGTTTCAGTACCGATGCCAAAGGCTTTGCCAGGTGAGCATACTTTTTGTTCAGATAGGGATAAAGGGGCAGGGTATCTACGGAACCGGCATTGTATATAGTCTTCTGCCTGAATTCCGCTTCATTGAGAATGCTGCCAATGGCGTCCTCAACTCCCAGAAACATGCCGATTCTTTTGGATGCAAGCATCCGCAGGCCCTGGGTACAATTCAATGCGCCGTAGAAGGTTTGGGAGCCCGAACCATACTGGCGAATCATCCGGTCAAGATAGCCGCCGCCTTTACTGAATCCGATAACGATATTTTCATATTTTTTTAAGTCCTGCCATTCATTCACACGGATATCAGGATTCATGGAATAGACACAGATCCGGCTTTCCCAAATGGGTTCTCTTACCTGTATCAGATTGGGATATTTTTTCTGTACAGCCGGGGGCAGCCAGCCCCTTGCACATTCTCCATCAATACGACCGGCATTGGATTCCCCAAGGGAGCGTTTCAACGGATACAGATTGTAGGCAAAAGTATAACCCAACCTGGAAAAGGCTTCCTTATAAATTAACTCCATGGTCCGTTTATAGATATCACTCCCAAGATTATTCATAGCAAAAACAACGGGTTTTCTGTCAATATGTTCCAATGGCGCGTGAAGCACGGCATTCTCCTGAGCTGCGGACCCGCCGGCCGCCAGAGCAAAAAGAGACGAAACAAGAGTGATCCACACCACAACTGTTTTTTTGATTGCCATTGATTTATCGAGAACCTTTTATTTTAGGATACCCTTGAAAGATTAAAGGATCGGATACATTACATTGCCCGGCTGATGATTTTAAGACCATCCAGGGTCAGGGCTAAGTCCACGGATTCAATGGCATTGGATACTTCGGCAATGAGCGGGGCAAGTCCGCCCGTGGCAATGATTATGGGTGTGTTTTCCATTTCCTGTTTCATCCGGTCCACCATACCGTCCACCATGGCAGCGTTGCCGTAGATAATACCGGACTTGATGCTTTCAATGGTGTCATCGCCGATTACCCTTTCCGGTGCTTTGAAAATTTCCACCCGGGGCAGGCGGGATGCCCTCTGGAAAAGTGCTTCGGATGAGATCATTACACCGGGGCAGATAGCGCCGCCAAGGAATTGGCCTTTTTCCGAGATGGCGTCAAAGGTGGTGGCAGTGCCGAAATCAATTACAATCAGTGCCTTTTTATGTTTTGCATAGGCTGCTACGGCATTGACAATACGGTCTGCGCCGACCTCGTTGGGATTGGAATAGAGAATGGGCATCAGCTTTTTTACGGATGCCGGATTGATCCACAATGGTGTAATACCCAGATACTGCTGGCAAAAAGCGTTTAATATCCTCACGGACGACGGAACCACGGAGGATATGACAATTTTTGTGATGTCCGTGAGCTGGATGCCTTTGTCGGCAAACAAAGCCCGGGCCAGGATATTGAATTCATCGGTCGTGGTTTCCCTGATGGTTCTGATACGCCAGTCCTGAGTCAATGTTTCGTTTTCGTAAACGCCGATCACCGTATTGGTATTGCCCACATCAATGACCAACAACATGTTTTTTCCTTTTGATTCCAAGTTGTTTTATCCTTATTTTATAAATTTTTTAGGCAACCTCGAGGTCTATTCAATTTTAACGGTAAATACCCGGGGAGAGGCATTGGTCATGACCAGTTCCACGGGGATGTTAATGCAGGCGTGTCGGGCATACACCCCGGTTTTGAGTCCTTTAAGATCCATGAACGCATAAATTTTGTCGGCCAGGTTCGTGTTGTTCAACGTTTCCTGGGGACCTTTAAGATCAATAGAAATGGTTGAGGGTTCAATGCTGATTTTTTTCCCGGGCCGGTTTTGAAGTTCTATTGGAATCTGCTCAATGGTCCGGGTCCCGGTGAGCGGCTGAATCTGCACAGACACCACAACTATGGATTGGGCCGCCGTGAAAAATTCAGGCTGTCCAAGGTCCAGGGCGACTTCCTTTTTAAAATTTTCATTGGCATTGCTCAGGTCCACGGGTTTGGTGGTGAGCGGTTCAATCCGGTTAATCAGAGATTCCGCGCCGGTCACAGCCACTGTGGCTGGTTCACACTCCGGTGAAAGCGCCATGTAGCCCGTGGCCGTTTCTCCGATAAGCGGAACCGTCACCTTGAAGACCCGGGTTACTTTTTTTTCCAGGCGGATGCTTAAAGAAGAAGGGGTGATGTTAACAATGGAAACAGAACGTCCCAGAGGAATCCGGTTTTTATCCACAGGCAGCAGATAAGAGCCCGGTTCAATGGCATCGGCGCCGCCTGCCGGGTCAAAAGCCAGGTCCGTATAGATGTCTGCAGGATAGACCAGGCTTCTCTTTGAAAGTTTTTCAATGTGTTTGGGGCGGCATTTTATCCTGACTTCGATTTTGTCCGTGTGAAAGTTTGTCAAAATCATATCATCGGGAACATTGGCATAATCCACAGGCAAGAGCAGGTTTGTTTGCCTATGTTCCTGGGTGCAGGAGGCGAAAAAAATAATCATAATCACCGCAGTCGCCACAGCTATTGGGACGGCCACCCGGAAAAACAAAGGTATTTGTCGGAGCTTAAGCATTCCTGATGGCGTCAATGATGTGTGAGAATGCGCACACCGTTTCAACATCATGAACCCGAATAATGTGTGCGCCGTTCATCAGGGAAGCTGCACAGGCAGCCAGGGTCCCGTATTCTGTGCCTGCATCCCCGGATCCGATCTTTTTGCCGGTGGTCTTGCCCAGCACTTTCTGGATAAAGGATTTTCTAGACGGTCCTATGAGCACCGGATACCCAAGGGCTGTGACCTGGTGAAGCTCCTTGATCAACACAAGGTTGTGCGCAACGGTTTTACCAAACCCTATACCCGGATCCAGGATAATTTTTTGGGGAGCCATGCCTTTTTCAAGCACAAAATTAACCCGTTTTTGCAGATAGGTGATGATTTCACCCATGAGATCATCATAGCTCGGGTTCACCTGCATGGTTTCCGGTGTGCCTTTCATGTGCATGAGAACGGCCGGCGCACCGGTCTCCAGAGCCACATCCAGCATGCCGGGATCTTTTTCAAAGGCGGAGATGTCATTGATGATGGACCCACCGGCGGCAAGGGCTTCTTTTGCCACCTTGGCTTTCACCGTATCAATGGAGATGGGAATATCAATCCGGCTTGCAATGGCCTCAATGACAGGTATGGTTCGATCCAGCTCTTCCTGCTCGCTCACCGGTTCGGAAAACGGCCTGGAGGATTCTCCGCCGATGTCCAGGATATGGGCTCCTGCCGCCACCATCTCATGTGCCCGGGTCAGGGCTTTGTCCAGGCTGGTGTATTTTCCCCCGTCTGAAAAAGAATCCGGCGTGGTGTTTAAGATACCCATGATACAGGCTCTTGGGCCCAAATCCAGTTTGAAACGGCCAAATTCAAGTGTAAAGGGTGTGGTGGTCAAGGAAATTCTCCGGTTAGTGTTTGGACGTAAAGTCACCCATCCGGCATCCGGGCAATCTTGAGCGCATGCACTGCTTTATCGTATTGAGCCTGTCCAAACACGGATTTTCTGTCTATGCTCTAATCCTTTTTTTCCTTGGCGTCATCAGGCTCGCCCGGCTGGTTCTGCTTCGTCGCCTCTACGTCAACAATCCGAGCCTCGGAATCCGGCGTCTGCGGATCAGGGGATTTTGTCTGTGTCTGCGCATCGTCTGCGGAATGATCATCCTTGACATCATCGCGCTTATCTTGTGTCGGGGGCTCCTCTTCAGTCCGGATGTTCCGGCGTCCAAAGAAATCAAAATCCGGGCGAAGGCTTGCAATAAGATCATCAAGTTCAGGCCCCATAACTGTTTCCTCTTCCATGAGAAGGTCGGTCAGGGCATGGAGGATGTCGATATTCTCCTCTAAAATGGTTTTGGCCGTATTGTATGCGCGTGTGATCAGGCCCGCCACTTCGTCGTCTATTTTCTGGGCCGTGGATTCGGAATAGCCTTTGGCCTGGGTCATTTCCCTGCCGATGAAGATATTGTCATCGTGATCTTCATAGGAGACCGGTGCCAGGGAATCACTCATGCCGAAACTTCTGACCATGCGGTTGGCAAGTTTTGTGGCTTGCTTTATGTCATTGGAGGCTCCGGTGGAGATTCGTTTGAATATGATCTCTTCGGCCACACGCCCGCCAAAGGCAATGGCCAGTTCGTTTTCAAGCTGGTCCTTATATTTAAAATCCCCTTCTTCGGGCAGAAACCAGGTCACCCCGGCAGCCCTTCCCCTGGGGATAATGGTGATTTTATTCACGGTATCCGTATTGGGCAGGAAGCGGGCCACCAGAGCATGGCCGCCTTCGTGGTAGGCCGTGGTCTTTTTTTCATCTTCCTTGATTACCTTGGATTTTCGTTCGAGCCCCATGTAAACTTTGTCCTTGGCATCTTCAAAATCACGCATGGACAGTTTTTCATGGTTGCGCTTGGCTGCCAGAAGGGCTGCCTCATTGCACAAGTTTTCCAGGTCTGCACCGGAAAAACCAGGCGTCCCTTTGGCCAGAATGGTCGGGTTCACATCATTGGCCAGGGGACTTTTTTTCATGTGTACCCGCAAAATGCCTTCACGACCTTTGATGTCGGGCATATCCACCACCACCTGCCGGTCAAACCGACCCGGGCGCAGGAGTGCCGGGTCCAGAACATCGGCCCGGTTGGTGGCTGCCATGAGAATAACCCCTTCATTGGATTCAAACCCGTCCATCTCCACTAAAAGCTGGTTCAAGGTCTGTTCCCGTTCATCGTGCCCGCCGCCAAGGCCTGCGCCCCGCTGGCGACCCACGGCATCAATTTCGTCAATAAATATAATACACGGGGCGTTTTTCTTGCCCTGGGCAAACAGATCCCGGACCCGGGATGCACCGACACCCACAAACATTTCAACAAAATCAGATCCGGAAATGGTGAAAAACGGAACGCCCGCTTCCCCTGCCACGGCCCTGGAAAGCAGGGTTTTGCCGGTACCTGGATTGCCCATCAAAAGCACACCCTTGGGGATACGGCCGCCCAGCCGAGTATATTTATTGGGGTTTTTCAGAAAGTCCACCACCTCGGTGAGTTCTTCCTTGGCCTCATCAATGCCCTGGACATTGGCAAAGGTTACCTTCTCCCCCTTGTCATCCATGAGCCTGGCCCGACTTTTTCCAAAAGACAGGGCTTTTCCCCCGCCGCCACCGCCCTGCATCTGACGCATGAAAAAAATCCATACCCCTATGAGCACAATCATAGGTAGCCAGGAAACGATAATTGACATAAACCAGGACGATTCAGCCGGTGGCTTGGCTTTGATGGCCACTTGGCTTTTACGCAGGGTTTCAATGAGTTGGGCATCCTCCGGGGCATAGCTGTTGAACCTTGCACCAGTGTTATCGGTAATGATCAGATCCCGCCCCTGGATCACCACACTTTGAATCCGACCGTCTTCCACAAGGGATAAAAATTCTGAATAGCCGATGTCTGACTGGGTGCCCTGCTGCTGGTTGAAAATATTGTAAAGCATGACCATCATCAGGACAATTACCAGCCAAAGGGAGATATTTTTATATAATTGATTCAATGTCTTTCCTCTCTTAGGTTTAGCTAAAAACATTAATGGATATATATAAACATAAATTTATTTTATACAAGGGTCAGCAGCGGGGTTTTCGTCCGGTTGTCCATTTTGATACCGACGGGTCTTAAGATGCCTGCCAAGTGTCCGCAGCGCTGTTTCTTCCTTTTTTATACGCAGAATATTCCTGTATCTGTATACCCGAAGTTGGCCGGGAAGGTCCAGACTCTTTCCTGAATCTCCTTTTTTACCTGCAAAGCAAAGGATATCCCGGATATGGGTGTTGGAAATTCGTCTTAAATTCTGTTTTATTGACAACAGTGCTGCACGGATGACCCGGGCACCCAGGGCCCGGTCGAGTTCGGTAATCGTTGGTATGGACAAATCAATCTGATTTTTTTCCCTTCCGGTTGTTGCTTTGTCCAGGGCCGTTCGGGCCATCCGGTCCAGAAAATCATCTTCCGGTCCGATGATGCCGGATAGCCGCTCCAGTCCGGCTTTAATGTCGGGATTGAACTCCTTTTCAAGAAAGGGGATCAGACAATGGCGGATTCGATTGCGAAGGTAGGATGTGTCCTCATTGGACCCGTCAACCCTATACGCCTGGTGTATCTCATTAAGAAATGCCAGGATGTCGGCCCTGGGCATCCGGATCAAAGGACGTATAAATTTTTCCTGCCTGACCGGCGGAATCCCCCGAAGCCCAAGGGGACCGGTCCCCCGGACAAGATTCATTAAAACCTGTTCTATATTGTCATCCCGGTTATGGCCCAGAGCAACGCGCTGAAAACCTTTTTCACAGGCTATCCGCGTAAAAAATTCATACCTGGCATTTCTGCCGGCCTCTTCAACACAGAGCCGTTGCTTTTTCGAAAGTTCTGCCACATTTTTTGTTTCAACGACCAGGTCAAGGTTGTGTGCCCGGGCAAACTCACGGACAAAGGCCTCATCAGCCAGGGCATGGCTGCCCCGAAGCATGTGATTGAGATGAGCCAGGCCTATGCGGATGTCCAGGCTTTTTTTTAAACTTGTTAAAACCTGTGCCAGGGCAATGGAGTCAGGACCGCCCGAAATGCCTATCAATACACTGTGTCCAGGGGAAACCATGCCGTGTTCCCGGATGGTATCAAGCACCTGGTCTTTAAATTTTGAGGCAAAGGATGATAGGCCTGTCATGTGTTATTAATGCTGCGTATGAAATACGGATGATTTTTTTTCAGTCATAGATATTTAATACCAGAAAACAGGTATAATATGCAATGCCCGCAGCTTTGAGTCTGTAAGTTTGTTTGGAGCAATTTATGTATTATACAAAATTCAACACCCGGTTCTGCGAGATCACCTTGGCCGGAGACGAAAAGGGGCTTGCCCTTCTTCACCTCAACACCGGCGAGGGTAGCCGTGAGTTTGAGATTCGGAACGCTTGGGAATTAAAGCCGGAATTTTTCAAGGATGCCCAATCCCAAATCCTGGAATATCTGGCGGGTAAAAGAGAGGTCTTTGAGGTCTCCTTAAACCCGGCAGGCACTGAATTTCAGAAAACCGTCTGGGCGCAGTTGCGCACCATCCCCTACAACAGCCTGGCCAGTTACGGTGACATCGCCAAAAAACTGGGCAACCCAAAGGCTGCCAGGGCAGTGGGGGCGGCCAACGGGAAAAACCCCATCCCCCTCATCATCCCCTGCCACCGGGTGGTGGGGGCCGACGGCAACCTCACCGGATTTGCCCACGGCCTGGCCATCAAGGAAAAACTGATTGCCCTGGAACAGGGGCTGATCTTTTAACCGCAAATCTAAACGAAGGAAGAATGGCGAGGACTTTTGCATTTGATGTATAAAGAGAATAACCGCGTCTTTTATTCCCCAAAAATATATTCCGACATCTCTTGGGATGAAAAATCGGTTGCAAGGGGGATCTCTATCTGCCTTTTTTCCTTTGCCGACAGGTATAACGCCAGAACAGATTCAACAGATGTCATACCTGATCGTGCATCGGCAATGGGAGATTTTTGGTTAAGAACGGCATCTCTTAGGTCGGCATATATTGCGGCATGGGGATTGGTCAGGGAGCGCAGGCCGGAAAGGCCCCTTGACCGGATTTCTTTCATGGCATATTCGAAATTTTTCTTTTTACCGTTGATCCTGATATCAAAATATGGCTTACCCCGCCGAATCCCCATACGGAAGGCCCCCTTTTCTCCAAGCAGGTAGAACGACGCCTCGTGCTCGCGGGAAGGTGAGTTGGTTGTCCCTTCGATCTGGCACAGCGCGCCGTTGTCAAGTTTGAGTATCCCAAGGGCGATATCTTCTGCTTCCATGTGATGAAAGCGTTTTCCAAGCATTGCGTTTGCCGCAGTGGCCTGGCCGTTCATAAGCCAGCAGATAAGATCAATTGCGTGAATACACTGGTTCATCAGCACGCCGCCGTCGTTTTTCCATGTGCCGCGCCAGGCGGTCTGATCATAATATGCCTGATCGTGTCCCCAACGCACAATTGCCGATCCGTGACTGATTTTGCCGAACCGTCCGGCAGCAACATCTTTTTGCAGATTTTTGACAAAGGGAAAATAACGGAAGATATGCCCCATGGCAATTCGTCTGTTTTTTTGTTCGGAAAGATCAAACAGTTCCTTGGCCTGGCTTGCTTTCATGCTCATGGGTTTTTCAAGAAGGATATGAGATCCGCTGAGCATCGCCGCTTTTGCCATGGAATAGTGCAGCCCTGATGGCGCCGTTATTGAGGTGATATCAGGTTTTTCCTTTTGAAGCATCTGTTGATAATCCGTATATGTGTTTACGGTATTTCTTATTTGATTTTTTGTTTTGCCCGACAGTTTACAGAAATCAAACAACCTGTCGAAAGCCCCGGAGGTTCTGTCTGACACGGCACAGAGCAAAAGACCGCTGTTTTTTTTTGTTATGGCCATGATGTGTTTGACGGCAATCCGACCGCATCCGATAAGTGCTACCCGAAGCATTTTTCCAGCCATTTTTTCCCTTTATCTGTTAATTTTTATCGGTTCCGTTCTTTTCTTTCATGTCCGTCATAAACCGGCTTAACGCCTGGACATAGGATTTGGCAGAGGCCGTTATGGTGTCATCATCCTCGGCCTTACCCACCCAGACCGGGGCAGACAGATTATAGTTAACTTCATTGCCGTTGCCGCAGAGTACAACCAATGCTTCTGCAGCCGAAGAGTGGGTCCGTCCACGGTTGCTGGGCTCATAAACCACGAGTTTAGGTTTTTTTTCACCAAGTTCCAGGACATCATCAATGGCACTGAATACCGCATTGATGGGACCGTTTTTGCCCATGAAGGCCTCGCCGATCTTTTTTTCACCATCAACCACCAGTACCACCTGCGCCTGGCGGATAATGGAGTTGGCAAATTTGTTGAACGCGTAATCCACAAATTCGATATGGTCTTTGCCTGTGTATCTGAACTCATCCGCGATCATACGCAGTTCCTTGTCCCCATATGTGATGTCCCGGGATTTGATCACGGGCATGATATGTTCCCGGACAAAGGCTTTTTCAAATTCGTATCCCAACTCCTCAAGCCTGGCCGTGACACCGGTCACACCCGTCAGTTTGGTGATCTGGTGGGTGTTGCCTGTCCAGCCGATATCTTCGGGTGAGCAGGGCAGGTAAATATTCTCCCCAATGGCCTTGCCCTTTTCGTCTCCGTCGGAATGGACCCCTGACCCGTGGCGCAGGGCATTGGGTCCGATTCCCGGCGCATTGTAGGGAATGGGAATGAAGCTTTCCCTTTCAATGAACCTTGCCACGGCATTGGTTTTTTCAAGTTTAAAGGCGGTAAAGTATTTGCGGTTGTAGGAAGGTTTCAAGCAAAGATTCATGATCACCTGCTCCAACGGCGTATTGCCTGCCCTTTCACCCAGGGAGTACCAGGTGCCTTCCACCTGCCTGACTCCCTGCTCAACGGCTGCAAGGGTATCTGCGACACTGACGCCGAAATCATTGTGGGCGTGGAAACTGAGCATCACCTCATCCGTGCCCTCCACGAGCATCTTAAAGTACCGGATGGCTTCCTGGATTTCAATTTCAATTCCCTTGGCCACGGTATGGGGAATGTTGATCACGTCTGCGCCTGCCTTAATCGCATGGCCATAGATTTTGGAAATATACTCCTGCAGAAAACTATGCTCCGGGTTCAGAGACTGGGACAAGGCCAGGATGGTGTTCTGGGCCGAGAATTCCACCCGGCCTTTACCGCCTGTCAACTGCTTTGCATAGGCAACTGCCCGGGATGCTTTTTTAATTTGCTCATTGGGATCTGCTTTATATGCGCGGATGGATGCCTCGTCAATATTCAGGGTGAACACGTGGATCGTGGGCTTGGGATTATTTTCCAGGGCCTGCCATGTCCGCTTGATATTTTCAAGATCCATGGTGGTCAGTCCGCAGATATGGGGGCCTTCCACGGTATCGGCAATCTGTTTGACCGTATCGAATTCCAAAGGGGTTGAGCTGGGAAACCCAACCTCTATGGTACTCACTCCCGTGTTTGCCAGAAACCGGGCAATTCTTAATTTTGAATCGCCTTTAAAGGTTACCCCGCCTTGCTCACCATCCCTCAGGGTCGTATCAAAGATTTCAACTTCCTGCCTCTCCTGGCCTGGAATCTGAGTCCGGTCCAGTATCCATGTTCCGGTTTCGTTTTTTTTGATTGCCATGTTCTTCCCCTTTATTATGTTGGATAAAATGAAAAAAGCCGTTATCTGCCCGGCAGGGGCTGATAACGGCTTTTGTTTTCGCTTATGAATACTATGCCACTAAGAGCCCCGTCGCCCGGAGGTGTTAAGAACCACCTCCTCGATAAGAAGAAGGACTAGTAGTCGGCTGGTAAAATTTATCATTAAATTATTCACTTTAATTAAAGTGAATTTATTATATATAAATTTAATGAAGTCAAGAAAAAAATAATTGGTATCAATTAAAACGGAATATCTTCGTTATCTAAATCATCATCATCGTGGTCATAAGGCATCATTTCGCTCATTAAATCAAAAAAGACCCCCAGAGATTGACATAAATTTTTTATAATCCGGCTATGAGCCTCCTTTTCATTAATATCTTTTGTTTTGGATATTGTTTTCAGTTCAACAGCCAGTTCGTTTGTCAGGCCAGTAATAATTTTATCAGGATCCATTAATTTTTCCTCCAATCTTGGTTATTAAAGTTTTGTTGTCCCGTATATCTGTTTGGGTTTTATCAATCCACATTCAGCACAACGGAAAAGCAGCTGAACGCTGCCCAGACAGGATCGCCCACACCAAGGCCCAGCCATTGGGCGCCCTGTGTTGACACCAGAGCGCATAATCTTGTTCCGTCCTTGATACGCACGATATATTCCGTATTAATCCGTCCGGCATTGATCTGCTCGATCATGCCGTAAAACCTATTTTCGGCAGAACATTCCGGCTCTTTTTCTCCGCTGTACACGATCACCAGCGGGGCTTTGACTTCTGCCATAATCAATCTTGATTCTTTTAATGAAAGCCGTTCCACGCTGCTGTTAGTGATTACTGCTTCAATGGTGTCACCTCCGGCGGTTGTCAATGTGACCCGGGTCTGGATATCTCCTTTCTGAAGCGCCTGGATTTTGCCGAAAAATGAATTGCGGGCACTGGTTTTACGCGACGCTTCCCTTTCGATGAAAAGTTTTGTGACCTGTGCAATGTCATCTTTGGAAAACGAGACATAGGCGCTGGTCAGATTCATGGTTGAATGCCCCAGCATGGTCTGTACGGCTGGCATGGGCATATTACGCTGCATCAACTCCACAGCTCTTGCCTTCCGGATCATTTCCGGGCCGCCAAGCTTCTTGGGAAAGCCTAAAGCCTGGGCCCGTTCGTAAAATTTGCGTCGAACAAATCCGGGATCCACATTGAATTGCTTTTCTAAAAACCGCCTGAATGACGGATCGTTCAGCATCTGTTCAAGTTCAGAAGCAAGGGCGGTTGAAATCGTGACATTTCTCGGTTCTGTCTGGGTCTGCGGATCTTCATTTCCCAAATCCACCAACTGCCGATTGAAATCAATACGTTTGAGAGGGTCGAGGGCCAGAATTTCATTTAACTTTGCCCCCGTGTACCGGATGAGCAAAAAGATGACCAGGATGCGGCGGCGGGACAATTGGACATCTGACCGGGGAGATTCGGCTGCCCATGCCCTGAAGGCCTTCTCCAGACGGTCAAGTTGAACCGAATCCAGGCAAGTGCCTGTCTCTGGGATCGAAACAATGCGTCCCTGGTCCATGCCGCCCTGGGAGGGTGACTGGGGGGCTGGTAACGGGGAATAGGCGGTTGTTTTAGAATCCATCTACGCTCTCTTTTCTTCTTAAGTAACCCTTGTGCCCCATTTTTATAGCACAAATGAGCACAAAAACAGGCGGCTTTTCTTGACAAATAATTTTTTTATTTATAAATTGACACGAAAATAATATTTATCGTGTTATCAGTTTTGGCTGACGGCCATCAAAAGGAGGTAAAATGGTTTTTCATACTGCCGGTATTGAAGTTCAGCCCTGGATTCCGCCGATAGTGGCGTTCGGGATTTCATTTTTCACCTCCATGGGCGGTATATCCGGGGCCTTTCTCCTGCTGCCCTTCCAAATGTCATTTCTGGGATATGTCAATCCTTCGGTCAGCGCAACCAACCACGTGTTTAATATTGTAGCTATTCCCAGCGGTGTATTCCGGTATTGGCGGGAGGGACGAATGGTATGGCCCCTGGCCTGGGTGGTGATCCTGGGTACCCTTCCGGGTGTCTTCATAGGGGCTATTCTGCGGGTGGCATATCTGCCCGATCCACTCCGGTTTAAACTCTTTGCATCTGCTGTTCTGTTTTATCTCGGGGTTAAAATGGCAAGGGACTTAATGAAAAAAAGCAATGTAAAGATCCCTCCCCTCACCACAAGCGAATTGAAAGCTCAGAATATGGATGGCTCCCATTTTTCCCAACCGGCTGATTCGCAGGCGCGTTCTGCAACCGGTCTAACAAGTCCGGACCCCTCCCGGTTTAATCTGAAGCGCATCAGCTACATCGTTGACGGCCAGGCGTTTGACATATCATTCTGGGGTATTTTCACCCTCAGTTTAATCGTGGGCATTGTGGGTGGCGTGTATGGTATCGGCGGGGGATCGATCATTGCCCCGTTTTTTGTAACATTTTTCAGGCTTCCCATTCACACTGTGGCAGGAGCCACACTCATGGGAACTTTTATTACCTCAGTTGCCGGGGTTGCCTTTTACCAGCTGATAGCCCCTTTTTTTCCGGCCATGTCCGTAGCCCCGGACTGGGGCCTGGGCCTCTTGTTCGGGATTGGCGGGATGGCAGGGATGTACCTGGGTGCCTACTGCCAGAAATATGTTTCGGCCAACCTGATCAAATTAATGCTCACAGGTATTATTCTCTTTACCGCAACCCGGTATGCGGCTTCGTTTTTAGGCCTTTAAGCCCCGCCGAAATAAGACCGAGCCTAATTGCGAAGTGTTGAAACAGGTTTGGCCGAACGGCTATCTTCGTAGATAAAGACAATTCCCTGCAATTTTGCACCACCTTGTCAATAAAAAGTCAGTGGCATTCTAATCCAAACTTTACTACTATTTCAAATTTATCGTTTAGGGTCTATGGTAGTTATCAATTTATTTTTAGGTATAAATACAAATGGGTATAGCATCTGATATTGCCATTATTGTTGTGGCCGGTTTAATTGGCGGCCTTGTCGCCCAGTGGTTAAGACAGCCTTTAATCTTGGGATACATTGTGATCGGCGTCATGGTTGGCCCGTTTACCGGGGGTGTCACTGTCTCGAATATCCATGATATTGAATTGTTAGCCGAGATTGGTGTTGCGCTTCTGCTTTTTGCTCTGGGACTGGAATTTTCACTGAAGGAATTAAAACCTGTTGCCCGGATTGCTTTGATCGGCACCCCGATACAGATGCTATTGTCAATTCTCCTTGGTTTTGGCATCGGTACAATATTGAACTGGCCTTTTACCGATTCGCTCTGGTTTGGCGGACTCATTGCCTTATCCAGTACCATGGTGATTCTTAAAACACTGATGAGCCAGGGCCGAATAGGCACCCTTTCAAGCCGGGTCATGATCGGCATGCTGATTATCCAGGATCTGGCAGTTGTTCCTTTGATGATTATTCTGCCCCAGTTAAATCAACCGGAAGCCGGGCTACCCGTGCTTGGCTGGGCAGCGGTCAAGGCGGGGACATTCCTGTTTCTGATGATTTTTATCGGGACACGGCTCATTCCAAAATTACTGGCCTACATTGCAAGACGCAATAGCAGGGAGTTGTTTTTGCTGGCAATCACCGCAATTGGCCTGGGCGTGGGATATGGCACCTATTTATTTGGATTGTCCTTTGCCTTTGGTGCGTTTGTTGCCGGCATGGTGCTTAGCGAATCTGATTACGGTCACCAGGCACTGAGCGATATTATTCCTCTGCGTGATATTTTTGGTTTGCTTTTTTTTGTATCGGTGGGCATGCTCCTGGATCCGATTTTTTTGGTTAATCACTGGCAGACAATCCTGATTGTGGTTTTATTTGTATCCGCAGGCAAGGGCCTTATTTTCAGCGTATTGAGCCGCTTATTCGGGTATGGCAACGTCATTCCGCTGGCTTTGGGGTTAAGCATGTTCCAGGTGGGAGAGTTTTCATTTGTTTTGGCCCGGGTCGGTATCAGCACCCAATCCATATCCAACGATCTCTATTCTCTGACACTGGCAACCGCAATTGTAACCATGTTATTGACACCGCTTGTTTCCGGACTGACCGCGCCATTGTACGGATTGCGAAAGCGAATGTTTAAAAAAGAGCCGGTACAGACCATCAATTTACCTGAAACAGGCTTGCGCAACCATGTGGTCATTGCAGGCGGAGGGCGGATCGGATTTCACATAGGCCAGGTTCTCCAGCGCCTGGACCAGCCCTTTGTCATTATTGAGATCGATTACCGGCGGGTAAGCCAGGTCAAGAGCAAGGGGTTTCCGGTTATTTACGGGGATGTGACCCGGGATGTTGTTCTCGAAGCCGGCAGCGTAAAAGAGGCCAATCTTGTACTCATTACCACACCCAGGATTGATGTAACCGGTCCCGCCTGCCATCAGATTCGCCTTTTAAACCCCACGGTAAATATTGTGGCAAGGGCTGAAGGGATAGATCAGATGCAGGCCCTGCATGACCAGGGCATCCAGGAAGTGGTTCAGCCCGAATTTGAGGCCGGACTGCAATTTACCCGCCAGGCCCTGCTCTATTTAAATATTCCGCCCACGGATATCCAGAAATATACCGATTCTTTTCGCAGGGAGCTGTATGCACCGCTTTTCAAGATCAGCCAGGGGGGTAAAACTCTGTCTCAACTGCAGAAAGCATGTGATTTATTGGAATTTAACTGGGTAAAACTGGTGGCCGACAGCCCTGTGATTGGCCGGACAATCAAAGAGTTGGAGCTTCGTACCAAGACCGGCATATCCGTGGTTGGTGTGATGCATGACGGCGTGCTGCAACCCAATCCGGTTGCGGATTATCAGTTCAAACCAGGGGAATTAATTGCGGTCATGGGCAATGCCCAGCAACTGGCAGATTTTCAAACGCTGATTTTACCGCCACAATAATGGCCGGTAAGTGCAGTGGCCTGATTTCATAACCGCAAAATGACACTAACGGCACAAATAGAATGGTCAACCTAAAATTTGAATGGAACAAAGTGGTATCACATATCCCAAGGCGATCAATAAAATTCAAAATTTTTCTGGTAAGCCTTTTGCCAACCATTGCGCTGATCGCAGCCGCATTTTTCAACCATCAATATCTAACAATCCTGGGAGAAAGCGCAGAACAAATTCTGTCCAAAAACTACAAAAGCATCAAGGCAGCCCAGGAGAGCAGAAAATTATTAGAAGAGATACGAAATCTTTTTCTTGCGCCGGTTAACAGGACAGAGCGTTTAGCGGATATACCCCCGGGGCTTGTAAAAAAAATTTCTGATGCGCTTGATATCTGCAGAGACAACATCACGGAAAAGGGAGAACTTGAACTTATTGATCGACTGCTTGAACGTTATTCTCAATATAAAAAAGCAGCCGCTCTCTTAGACAAAAGAAAATCAAAAGTATGGAATGAGCAGGAAATTTTCGACATATTTGCCATTACGGCAGAGATGATTCTGACGATTGATGAGCTTGTCTCAGTGAACGAGCAGGCTATGGAGCGGGCCGAAATAGAGACCCGAACCCTTGCAGCACAGGCCCAGAGAAATGCCGTGATATTTTTTGGAATTATTATTGTAACGCTATCGAGTTTAAATTATTTTTTTTCACACAGAATCGTAATGCCGATGATTAAATTGGCCGATCAACTATCTAAAATCAAAGAAGGAAGTGGCGACTATCCCGATATGGCTATAAAAGCCGATGATGAAATCGGTGTCCTTGCAGGAGCGTTTAATCAACTTTTCCAAAGGATTTCACACTATGACAATCACCGGGATAATATTATTGCTGCAGAAAAAGAAAAGGTACGACAGAGCGAAGAGGCAAAAGTCAGATTCATTGCTGATATCTCCCATCAGTTGAAAACACCTATGACATCATTAAGCATGAGTCTGGGGTTGCTGCATAGCCGAGGGGAAAAGTTAATTCCTGAAAAACAAAAAAAGCTCTATGATACCGCCTTTGACGATTGTTCGAGACTGGCGACTCTGATTAATGAGCTGGTGGATGTTTCCCGCCTTGAAACCATGTCCCAACCCCGCCCTAAAGAGACCCTGAATATTAAAATGGTGATTACCGAATCTGTCGCCCCCTTGGTAAAACAGGCTGAGAAAAAAGGGATTTCAATTCATCTGGATATCCCGGATAATTTGCCTGACGTCACCATTGACTCCTTTCGATTCCCCTGGGTCATAACAAATTTGATTGGAAATGCGTTGAGGTATACCTCAAAAGGAGCGATCATAATTTTCAGGGCCTACCGGCAGGGTCAACGATGCTATTTCCAATGTTCCGATACAGGGGAAGGAATAAAGCCTGAATATCTTCCGCACATTTTTGACCGGTTCACCCAGTTTTCAGAACGGGGGAAAAGCGGCACCGTCGGTCTGGGCCTGGCCATTGTAAAAGACATCATTGACCAGCACGGCGGGGATATCAAGGTGAAAAGCCGGGTGGGTGAAGGAACGGTTTTTACATTCTGGATACCCGGCAGCATTAAGGAGAATACAGATGAATAAAGTCCTGATCATTGACGATGATTCCAATATTATGACGACACTGGAGATTTATTTTGAAGAGAATCATTTTAAGGTCTTCAGCGCAGAAACGGCAGAGAAAGGGCTTGCGTGTGCCAAGAGCCAGCTTCCTGATTTAATTCTGCTGGATCTGAAACTGCCCGACAAGAACGGCCTGGATGTTCTCCAGGAAATTATTGAAAGCGGAATCAAAACCCAGGTGCTGATGATTACGGCGTATGCCAGTATAGAAACCGCTGTGAGTGCAGTGAAAATGGGGGCATTTGACTATTTGCCCAAACCTTTTGTTCCGGGACAGTTGGATCTTGTGCTGGAGAAAATCAAGCGGTTCAGCCAAATGGAAAACGAAATTGCTTCCCTCAAGGGTCTCTTCTCCGAAGGTGGATTTATAACCCGCAATTCAAGGCTTCTGAAAATTCTTAAAACAGCAGGACAGGTTTCGGATTCTGATGCCACCATACTCATCGGCGGTGAGAGTGGAACCGGTAAAAGCCTTCTGGCCAGGCTCATTCATGACTGGAGCCCCCGATCGGAAAAACCATTTGTCGTGGTGGACTGTGCGGCCTTTCAGGAAAATCTGCTGGAGAGTGATCTTTTCGGCCATGTTAGGGGGGCCTTTACCGGAGCGGTCAAGGATAAGCTTGGTAAACTCAAGCTTGCGGACGGGGGGACTGTCTTTCTTGACGAGGTGTCTGAAATCCCGAAATCGATTCAGGGAAAACTGCTCCGTTTTATTCAGGAGCATAAGTATGAATGTATCGGAGACCCGAAGCCAAGATCTGTGAATGTTCGTATCATTGCTGCAACCAACAGAGATCTGGAGGCTATGGTCGAGGATGGTGTGTTCAGAAAGGATCTTTACTTTCGTCTCAATGTGATGGAGCTTTTTCTGCCGCCGCTCAGGGAACGTCCGGAGGATATAAAGCTGCTGTCTGAAATGCTATTGAAAAAATCTTGCCGGGTAAACGGCAAAACGATCCGAAGTATGGACCAGTCTGCACTGGAGAGATTGCAGGCTTATCCCTGGCCGGGCAATGTCAGGGAGCTTGCCAATACCATTGAGCGGGCCGTAATTACAGCGACGGGTAAAGTGCTCATAGACAAGGATCTATCCCCCGGTATATTAAACTATAATCCGGACCAGAATACGCATGAAGGATTGGAATGTCTGGATGAAATTGAAAAACAGCATATCCGGAAAGTCATTATGAACACGGTATCCCTTGACGAAGCGGCTAAAATACTGGGGATTGATCCTGCAACGTTGTGGCGAAAAAGAAAAAAATATCAGCTTGACTGATTCAAAAAAGGTTACCTCCCATATAATTTTCATTCCCTGTTTTTTTTGAAGGTCTTAATAAGGTTTTTAATCAGGTATTCAAGAGATCAGACTTAAAGACTCGTGCAAAGTGCAATGCGGTTTTATTGCAAAATTCAAGGGTTTTGAATTGAATAATTTTAAATTCGCGCTGAAATAAAGCCAACATCTTGTAAATAAAGTAAAAAAACATCAAGGCATTCTTTTTGCTCAGTTCCGGGGTTATAGTCCCGACATAGATGGGTATCGATTAAAAATCAGGAGGGATGCATCAATTGCTTTTACTCAAAATGATGGCTGATATGACATTAAAAAAGAAAATTCTGACCGGGTACGGTGTGGCCTTTACCCTCATGGGACTTGTGGTCGCATGGTCAGTCGCCAATCTCGTCTCCCTGGGCAACGCCTCGGATGCAATCCTGAGTGAGAATTACAGAAGCATCCTGGCTGCGCAAAACATGGTGGATGCCCTCTTAAAAAAAATATTGATCTGCTCGCTCCTCCCGGATCAGATGCCTCAAAGCCGGGGCTTCTGTGAGATATCCGTCAGCCCTTTAAGCTGCTTGAGCCAGGCGACATCAAACCATCCGGATCTGATTGTCATCTTTTTTAACAGCAGAGATATCCAGGGGCACAAAGAGGTGATTGAATATTACAAGAACCCCAAGGTGGTATCATGACCCTACGACGCAAGCTGTTGAAACTGCATCCGGCGGCACTGATTCTGATCAGCTTTCTTGCGCTCATTCTGATCGGCACACTTTTATTGAGCCTGCCGGTTTCTTCGAAGAGCGCTCCGCTGCAAGTCATAGACGCCTTATTTACCTCGACCTCGGCGGTCTGCGTTACCGGACTGGCTGTGGTGGATACCGGAACCCGGTTCACCCTTTTCGGCCAAATCATTATTCTCGTTCTCATCCAGATGGGGGGGCTGGGGGTCATGACGCTCTCAGTACTCCTCTTCCGGATAATCGGCAGGAAAACCTTCTATCATCAGCGGATGGCGGTACAGGATATGTTTTTGCACACGCCCCAGGATGATATTTTCAAAATCGTCAAAAACATTATCTATATGACTTTTTGCATCGAAACTGCCGGCGCCGTTCTTTTAGCGATTTACTGGAGCCGGACAATGCCGGTTCATGAAGCCGTCTATACTGCTCTCTTCCATGCCATATCTGCCTTTTGCAATGCCGGTTTTTCCCTGTTCCCGGACAGTCTTTCTACCTTCGGTGACAGTTATCTTCTAAATTTTACCATCTGTATGCTTATCGTGACCGGCGGCATCGGTTTTTCGGTATTGTATGAATTTAAAAACTGGATAAAGCTCAGAAAGAAAAAACGGTTCCGATTTTCGGTGCAGACCAGGATCGTATTGTTGACCACGGCCATTCTGATCGTTGGTGGTACGGTTTGGTTATTCATCCTTGAACGACAGGGGATTCTGGATGGCAAATCCCCGGCATACCAATTCCTGGTTGCCCTGTTTCAATCCATTACCTGCCGGACGGCCGGATTCAATACCGTTGATATTTCTGCACTCAACGAAGCAACCATCGCCATGATGCTGGTCCTGATGTTCTTCGGGGCCTCACCAGGGTCCTGCGGGGGCGGCGTGAAAACAACCACCCTGGCATTGCTGACCGCCACAACCATCACCCGGATCAAGCGGATGCAACGGGTGAATCTGTTTAAAAAAAGCATTCCGGATGAAACCGTTCGCCGCGCCTCAACCCTGATTATAGTCTCGGTTGGAATCATCGGCATGGTATTGTTCATGATTCTTTCAGAAGGGGCTATCACCGGGCGAAGCCTTGGCGGAGAATTTCTGCCTTATCTCTTCGAAGTGGTATCTGCCTTTGGAACCGTCGGACTCTCTCTCGGGGTTACGGCGGATTTAAGTGTATGGGGAAAATTCTGGATTGTTATAACCATGATTATCGGCAGGGTAGGGATTTTAACCTTCTCATACATCATCATCGGGACCAATCCGACAAATGGTTTTGAACGGGCCGAAGAGAATATGATGATCGGATAAACAGGAGATACAATGAAACGATTCACAGTGATAGGGTTAGGGAATTTTGGATTTTATGCGGCCAAAGCTTTATACGAGGACGGTAATGAAGTTATTGCCGTGGATATGGATAAGAACCGCGTGCAGGCCGTGGATGCGCATTGCACCGAAGCGATCCTCATGGAGGCCACGGACAAGGAAAAATTAAAAGCCCTTGGCCTGGAAACCATGGACGGCGTGATTGTATCCACCGGCACCAAGATCAGCGTCAGTATACTGATATGCCTCCATCTGCACGAGATGGGGGTCAAGCAAATTTTGGCAAAAGCCCTGGATGATGATCACGCCAAAATACTTAAAAAAGTGGGTGCCACTAAAATCATTCATCCGGAAAGGGATGTGGCATTGCGGATTTCCCAGAGTTTATCCCGACCGAATATTATGGATTTCATTCCTCTTTCTGAAGGATTTGATCTTGTACACATAGAACCGCCGGCAGAATTTATCGGAAAAACCTTGAAGGAGATCAACCTGCGGGCAAAGTTCAATGTTTATATTATCGCCATTAAAGAATTGGTTCCTGAAAATTTTGTTTTGGTGCCGCCCCCTGAATTTGTGATCAAAGACAGTGATATGCTCATGATGCTCGGAAAATCCGTGGATATCAAACGAATTAAGGCATTAAAAGGATGAAAATACCATAAAACCATTATACTGATCGACGTCTGAACAACCAGGCTGCCAGGGGCAGGGTGATGCTCGCCATGATCAGTAACGGCCAGATTTGAGGCCAGATCATCGTAAGATCCGCACCCTCAAGAAAGATCCTGCGAAGGGCTGTGATGATGTGGCATACCGGATTGAGCATGTCTGCCTGCTGAAGCCACATGGGCATGTTTTCCACGGGCGTGGCAAGTCCTGACAACGTAATCGCAGGCATCAGGAACAAAAATGCGCCTAAAAGCCCCTGCTGCATGGTGGTGGACAAAGACGACACCAGCAGGCCGACGCCCACGATGGTGATGATAAAGCATAAAAGGGAAACCATAAGGGCGCTGATCGTTCCCCGGAAGGGAATGTGAAACCAGAGTACTGCGCCGCCGGCAAAGATCAGGGCGTCCAGCATGCCAAAGAGAATGCCGGGTATGGATTTGCCCACCAGGATTTCCACCGGACTGAACGGGGCCACCAGAAGCTGGTCAAAGGTGCCGAACTCCCGCTCCCTGGCAACGGAGAGGCTGGTGAGGATCATCACCACCACCGTGCTGATCACCCCGCCAAGCGCTGAGACCATGAACCACCGGCTGCTCAGGTTTTCGTTGAACCAGGCCCGTTCCACCAGGGCCAGCCCAGGCCCGCTGCCTTGGGTTATGCCTTGTTCTAAAAGGGCTTTATTAAAATTTTCCACAATGGTGCCAAGGTACCCAATGGCAATCATGGCCACATTGGGGCTCCTGCCGTCGGCAATGATCTGGATCTCTACAGATCGTCCGGATCGCAGATTTTCCTCAAATTGAGACCCGATATGGATCACCAGCCGGGCTTTTTCATCGTCAATGGTCTCTTCGACTTGTCCGGCATTTTCAAGATGCGCTGCGAGCCTGAACCGTCCTGTGCCTTCAACATCGGCCAGAAATGACCGGGACAGCACGGACCGGCATTCGTCAAACACGGCATATCGGACATTTTCCAGGTCAAAGGTGGCGGCATAGCTGAAGATAAAGAACTGTATAATGGGCGGCGCAATCACCACAAACCGGCTTTTTGGATCCTTCATGATGGTGAGAAGTTCCTTTAATATCAGGGCGGTCAGGCGTCTGAGGGTCTTCATGATTACTCCAATCTCTTTGATATTTTGCGAAAAGCCAGTCCCAGAAACAAAAAAGCCATGAATGCCAGCACCAGGGCATTGGGCAGCAGCACCGACCAGATATCTCCTGCGGCAAACAGGGTATGGGCGATGGTGACAAAATACCGGGCCGGGAAAATATAGCTGATGATCTGGATGAATTTCGGTGTGGATTCAAGATCAAATATCAGGCCGGAGAGAAAAAATGCCGGTAAATAACCGGCCACAATGGAGATCTGGGCCGCCACAAACTGGATGCGAATGGCCGCGGAAAGAAAAAGCCCGAACCCAAGGCAGGTGAGCATGAACAGGGAACTTAACCCCACAAGCGCACCCACGGAACCCCGGAAAGGCACTCCGAAAAGGGTTGTGCCCACCACCACGGACATGACCATGCCGAACATGCCCAGCAAATAATAGGGCACAATCTTTCCCAACAGGATCTCCACCTTGCGCAGGGGCGTTACCAGCATGGCTTCCATGGTGCCACGCTCCCATTCCCGGGCAATGACCAGGGCCGTCAGAAGGATGCCGATGAGCGTCATGATCAAGGTGATCAAGCCTGGAATCAGAAAGTGTCGACTGATGGCAGCCTCGTTGAACCAGATGCGCTGGGATATGGAGACCAGGGGAACCACGGCGGTTTGCCCCCGGGCCACCCGTATGGATGCCCATTTGGCACCAATGGTTTTCATATAGCCTTCAATGAGCCGGGCGCGGTTGGCGTCGGTGCCGTTGATGATCAACTGGACCGGGGCCCTGTATCCTGTACCCGTTCCTTCAGCTGCGCCTTCAAGAATCGCCGTGAAATTATTTTGTAACAGGATAATACCTTCGGCCTTGCGTGCCAGCACAAGGGATTGCGCCTGGGCCATGCTCTCTGCAGTCCTTATTTTGAAATTGGCGGAACCGGCAAAGCGTGCCGCAAGCTCCCGGGACATGGGACCTTTGTCATGATTGACAAGCACCATGGGCACATGTTCGGCATCCAGGCTCACCCCATATCCGAAAATTATCAGCAAAACCATGGGCATGATCAGGGCCAGGATGATGGAGCTTGGGTCCCTTAAGATCTGGAGGGTTTCCTTGCGCAGCACCCCGAAAAGGCGCATGAAAAATCGGGTCATGACCGGTCCCCCTCGGAAAGAACGATAAAGGCATCATCCATGGTGGGTTCCGGGTTTTCCGGTGTTCCGGCCAGGCTGCGGATTTCCCCCGGTGTGCCCATGGCAAGGGTTTTGCCCCGGCTGATGATCACCATGCGGTCGCAGTATTCCGCCTCTTCCATAAAATGGGTGGTCACGATAACGGTCACCCCCTGTTCGGCAAACCCGTTGATGCGCAGCCAGAACTCCCGCCGGGCAAAGGGATCCACCCCTGACGTGGGCTCATCCAGAAACAGGATGTCCGGTTCGTGGAGCAGGGCTGTGGCCATGGAAAGACGCTGTTTGTACCCGCCGGGAAGAGTTCCGGCCGGTTTATCCCGCCAGACGCCCAGTCCGAATTCGGTATAAGCCCAGGCCATACGGTCTTTGAGCCAGCTGCCGGAAAGACCGTATGCCCTGCCGAAAAATTTAAAGTTCTCCTCCACACTGAGCTGGCCGTAAAGTGAAAATTGCTGGGCCATATATCCCAGGCGTGCCCTGGCTTTGGCACGGGATCGCCGCAGGTTTCGGCCCGCCACCCGGATCTCCCCGGATGTGGCGGGTAAAAGTCCGCACAGCATACGGAATGTGGTACTTTTACCGGCGCCGTTGGGACCCAGCAATCCAAAGATTTCACCCCGGCGGACATCAAGGGTGAGGTCGGAAACCGCCGTAAAATCACCAAATTTTTTGCATAGATTATTTGTTATTACTGCCGCATCATCCCCGGATGACGGTTCCGGGATCCATGGCTTTTTCTGATCCGGTACAGGTCTGTGAAGCTGGGCATCGCCCCTTGGGATCAGGGCCATAAACGCATCTTCAAAGGACGGGGTTGCTGTTGTTATTGTGCCGGCATCCCGCTTGAGCAGGGTTGCAATTTTCTGCTTTCCAGCGTCCTGGGTGTTGCCGTTTTCCGGGAGTGACGAACTGTCAAGCACCACCCGCACCCGTCCGGACCTTATGGTGGCGTCTGCAATGCCTTCCTGTCCGGCCAGCCGGGTGTAAATCTGTCTGGCCCGCATCTGTTCATCCGGGGCGGCCAGGAATACCCGGCCCTGCATCCCGGCTGTAAATTTGTCCGGACTGCCCTGGTCCAAAAGCCGACCCTGGTGAAGCACCTTAACCTGGTCGCAGCGTTGCGCCTCATCCAGGTAGGCTGTGGAGACCAGAACCCCGATCCTCTCCTTTTCCACCAGTTCATAGACGATTTTCCAAAGTTCCCGCCGGGAGACCGGATCCACCCCCACGGTGGGCTCATCCAGAAGGAGCAGTTCAGGGGATTTCACCAGGGCGCAGGCCAGGCCTAATTTTTGTTTCATGCCGCCGGAAAGGGCACCTGCGCGTCTTCTGGTATACGGGGCCAGATCGGTCATGGCCAGCAGCTTGTCAAAGCGGTCATGCCGCGCTTTTAACGCAACCCCCTGGAGGTCTGCATAAAGTCTTAGGTTTTCGATTACGGTCAGGTCCTGGTACAGGCCGAACTTCTGGGGCATATACCCCACGCGGCTCTGGATTTCCAGGCTGTGGTCCACGCTGTCCAGTCCCAGCAGGGTCATTTGTCCTGCAGTGGGTACCAGAAGCCCTGCGGCAATGCGGATAAGAGTGGTTTTTCCCGCACCGTCCGCGCCCACAAGGCCGGTCACCCGGCCCTGGAAAATTTTAAGACTGATCGCATCCAGGGCCGTGATTTTTTTACCGCCTGCGTTGTCAAAGATTTTGCATACGCAGTTTGCATGCATCAGGGGCGCGTTTTCAACGTCCGTGTCTTTTGTTGATAATGCCACGCTTGTGCTGCTTACGCTGCTTACTGTGCTGTTCATATGCTATACCGCCGATTCCCGGGATCAGTCAGCAGGCTCTGCCGGAGCATTGGGCCGGGTTAGGATCTGATTGTCATTAATGGCAACGGTCACAGGGGTGCCCAGACGAAGAATATCTTTTGGGTCTTTGACAAAAACCCGGGTTTCGTATACCAGCTGGGTGCGCAAATCTTCAGTGGCCACGGCCCGGGGGGTAAATTCCGCCACGGGTGAAATAAAGCCCACCCATCCGTCCAGGGGCTGGTCGGGTAAAGAGTCCGTAAAAATTTGGGCGGTCATGCCCAGGTTGATTTTTCCCAGCATGGGCTCGGGGATGTATGCCCGAACCCATTTGGGATCGCAAAGCGCCAGGACAAAAGCGGGCTTGGAAGGACCTGCAAGTTCCCCCTGTTCAAGTATTCTGGACTGGATGATCCCGTCGGCAGGGGCGGTCAGGGTCATATCGGAGAAGCGCACCTGAAGCTGGTCAAGGCTTGCCCCCAGCGCATCAAGCTGATGGCGCGCTGCGGCGATATCCTCTTTGCGCGGGCCTTCAATGAGCAGGTCCAATGCTTTTTGCCTTGCTGATAACTGGGCTTGGTCAACTTTCAGCTGGGCTTTTGCATCATCATAGTTCTGGATGCTGGTGGCCCCGGACCGGGAGGTGGCCTGGAGGCGTTGTGCGGTGCGGGAGACATTTTCCACCCGGGCCCTGGCAGCCTGCACTTCAGACCGGGCCTGGTCGATCTCCTGGGAACGGTTGCCTGCTTCCAGTTTGGCTACGGTCTCCTTCTGGGCCGCAATCCGGGCCTGCAGCTCCCTGATGGCGGCATCAAGCTTTGCGGTGCGAAGTTTTGCCAGCACCTGCCCTTTTTTTACACGCATACCCTCTTCGACCAGCACCGTTTCAATCCGTTCCTGCTCGGTAAAGGCAAGGGATGCGTCGCGTATATCAATGGTGCCGTATATTTTGAAGGTGCCGACATTTTCATTCTGTTTTTTATTCTGATCCTGCCAATAGATGTAAGCACCGGCTGCCGCGAGGATCAGTATGATGACAGGGAATACTTTTTTTTTCATGATTATTTCCTTGTACTCTATTCGCTTGGCGTTGCAGTGATTGCCAGGGCATTGGCCACAAGCACCCTGCGGATCTCTTCCAGTTCTTCCGGGGAATATCCTTCAAGGTCAAGCCCCCGGACAATGGTCTCCCGGGCCACCCGGAAAATCACCACCTGGCCCATGAGCGTCATGGCTTTGAAGGTTGCCTGCCTGGGGTCGCATTCCCCGGATGCCGCCATGATCAGGGTGGACAACGCATTGAGCACAGGTTTCAGAAACCCTTCAAAAATAGTGTCATAGGCAGGACTTGGGAACATCTGCTCGCGCAGGATGATTCTGGAAACACGAGGCCCTTGTTCCGAACCAGCAATGAAATTATTTCAATCGATTGAATAAATCAAGTGAATAAATTATGTCAATCACATGTAAAACCACGGTTACTCGCCGATAAAATTGAAAAAATTTGCAAGCTTGTTCAGATAGTGCTAATTTATTTTTTTTACCATTTATGCAGATCTGGTTCTGCTAAACTTTATAAGATAAGCGCTGCAGAAAACACCGAATTCCAAGGGAGGGAATATGAAAAAGGGGCTATTGCTGTGTGCCGTTATGTGTTTAGTGATATTATTATCGCAACAGTTTGCTTTGGCTGATATCTATCTCAAGCAAAAGCAACGAACAGAGGCATTTTCCATGATGGGCCAGGAACAACCTGCCCAGGAAGTTGAAACAGAATCGTGGATTTCCGACAGCGCAATGTGGACCCAAACAGGTGATAAGGGGATTCTAATAAAAGAAGACGGCAGCATGATCATGCTTGACCACCTTGGCAAAACCTATACTGAAATGAACATGAATTACGAGAAAATGGCTGAAGCGTCGGGTGAAAAAATGGATGCTGAAGAGATGGCAGGCTTAAAACAACTCATGGGCAAAATGATGGATATTAAAATATCTGTAGAGCCAACCGGGGAGAAAAAGCAAATCAACGGTTACCATTGCCAAAAATATATCCAGACCATGGAAATGGGGATGGGAACAAATACATCCGTAATTTGGGCAACAACGGATATCAACGTAGATGCGGATGTTTATGCCAAATTTAGCGCATCAATACTCGCAAATCAGCCGGGTATGGAACAATCGCTTGATAAAATCGTGCATGAAATGAAAAAAATAAAGGGTGTTCAGGTTCTAAATGAGTCTACTATGAATATGATGGGACAGGAGATGAAATCCTCGGTAGCGCTTTTGGAATTTAAAGAAGGTAAAGCGCCTTCCAACGTATTCTCTATTCCCAAAGGGTATACGAAAAAAGCCTTTGGAGATTAAGCGTTAGTAATATACAGAACCACACATTTTCTGTTTCAATTTTATGGCGTATCTGAGCAATTTCTTCAGATCTGGTTATTCTTACTTTTCGAATGTTATCCCGGTAGATAGGTGGACATGAAAGATAAACGGAAACCACAGATCGACTTGTTCTCGGCGGCTGCGCCGCCGAGAATCGCGGTGCTGACTGCGTCCAGAACCTTGTCCCGGCACCTCTGGCGCTAGAACAAGGTACTGGACCGGACACCGCACACCGATCAATCAAACTGCGTTTGCTTGACCGGCGCACGGCGCCGGTCAGCACCGCGATTATGCATGAAAATGTAATAGAATGGGAATAGAACTAATATTTACATTTGCGAGCGGTATTATTACAGCAGCTATTGCGGTAATATTAAATATTCTCAATGAGAGGTTTTCTCGTCGCAAACAACAGGAAAGAAAGAACATTGAGGATGTGTTGGCAGCGGTTGAAGCCAAAGCAGAAGAAGCTAAAGCAAAGGTAATCGCCAGCATAGCTGAAAAAGCCCCCGCAGGGGCTACTCCAATCGACATTGCCGAAAAACTTGCAAGTCAGTTTCGGATCGGAGGGGATGTTGTAATTAATCAGATTACAAAAGAAGGTTCAGACTTTATACAGGATCTTGTAACAGGGTACCACCACCAGGCCCTCTCCCAAGCAAAAGTTCAATTCTGGTTTAGCATAATGGCTGCTACAGTCGGCTTTGGTTATATCCTTTTGGTAGCCGCTTCCGCTGGTCTTGACCAATTGTCTTCTTTAGTTAAAATACTGCCCGGCCTTGTTATCGACGCCGTAGCAGCACTATTCTTTCGGCAAGCGGAACAAACCCGCCAGAGAGCGACAGATCTTTATGATCGATTACGCAAGGATAGTCAAATGAGCATGGCACAAAAGCTTCTCGCTTCAATAGAGGACAAAAAGATCAAGTCGGTTGCTCAGGCACAAATTGCATTACATATGGCAGGGCTTGAGCAGAAAGAAATCGATATCAGCAAGCTTACAGAATCACCATGAAACCAAGTAGATATCGCATAACATTTTGCTGCACCAGATTCGGGCCAAAAAGCGGCCCTCTCTGGTGAGCAATGCGTTAGTTGTTGGAAAAGGGAGGGGCGATGCATAAATCGATAAACTGGTTCGTTTCTGTGGCGCTAATTTTAGTGCTCACGGTCCTTTTGTGGGTTGTGCTAGAGCAAATGGCATCTAAAGATAGCGTATCAGACAATGTTGTTATTGCTTTGATTGGTGCAATCACAGCAGCAACTACCATAGTAGGATCGGTTTTCATCGCACAGCTAACGGCATTGAATGAGGGCCGCAAGCAGCGACAAACAGAAGCCAGAAACCTTAAGAGAGAATTTTATAACCGGTTTCTTGAGCATTTCAGCAGAAAGTTGGCCGCTGGCAATTCACCTTCAGGATATGATTTTGAAGAGAATCAGAAGTTTTGTATTGAGGTTAATAGGCTTCCGTTATATGCCTCTCAAGCTGTGGTCGAGCTTGTTAATCACATCGCATCAGGAAGGGATGTTTCGCAAGGAGAGGCTGACTTTAACAAGCTTTTTTCTGCAATTAGAGAAGATCTTTGTGATGACGACTACAAGGAATTCAGGAATTTAAAAACCATACATTTTCAAATTCCTAATAAACCGCAAGGGAATTCTGGGGACATCTTACATAATCCCAGTTAATTAAGTAAGATGTCCGTATGCCGTAACAACTGTAGTTCTAACAGGTTAAAGTCCTGAAGGAGGAATTGTCCGTACGCCTTCTTAGCACCGGGAAGCAGCGTCTGGGTAACCAGAGGTTGTAAGTTTCTTATGGGCAAAGATGCAGGCCGTAACGAAAGTGAACCTATATGTAGCCTCGTCAACTAATTGAAGATGCCGACCTTTTGGACATCAAGGGAAGGCCGTAGTGCCTGGGAGTAGAAAACGGAAATCCTTTCAGGTGATCTTCCGGGGTAGCAGGGATGGCATGTATCGGAAGAATTGCAGTGCAGTGCGGGAGACCCAATGCGGTTACGGTGAAGGGCCGTTAACTGATGGATATAAGGAGATCCGAAATTCCATGGGGCTGTATTGGGAGTCGGAGGGGTTCATAGTACCGATTGAGGCTGAGGGACAACATAACCCCGGCCAAGGAAAGGGACCCTACTTTGTTCACGTAACTAACGAGCGGAGGATCAGGAGATTGCAATATGCTACTAACTCCGGATAGGATCAGGACGCTTCAGAGGAAGCTCTATTGTAAGGCCAAGCAGGAACCGGATTTTCGTTTCTATTCTTTATATGACAAGGTCTACCGGGCTGACATCCTTGGTCATGCCTATCGCCTTGCCCGGGCAAACAAAGGTGCACCTGGAATAGATGGTGTCAGCTTTAAGTCCATAGAGAAGGATGGAGGGGAAATCAAATTTGTGCAAAAGTTGGAATCCCAACTTACGCAAAGTGGAAAAGGGCGCAAGCCTTACAGTGAAGAACATCGGAAAGCCGTGTACGGGAGAACCGTATGCACGGTTTGATGAGGGAGCATTGAGGATGCAAGGCCTTTGGAACACGTAGTAGCCGCGTGCGGCAAGGCGTCTCGAATATAAAAAGGGCTGAAGAAACCGGCCGAATCAGTGCTCTACTCTACCCAGATTACCAGATTCTACCTGACAGTGATCCATTGGATTGAAAGGGATAATCATGACCATCGCAATACATGGAGGCATGTATTGCGGGCAAATTGAGAAAAAGCTGTCTTGAATAAACAAACTACGGGTAAATTTTGCCTGAAATATACAACCAGAGAGGACACGGATTGAACGTCTCGGCGATAATCGCTACAAATTACAAGGTAAACCAAAAAATGATATGGAGCCGTGATTTACTTTTCACCAAGGAAGGGGCAATCAAGGCAAAAACCCGGCTAATGTAACCTGTAAGTTGGAGCGGACACGCTCATGAACTCTTCAGGAGGCATGATTGCTGTCGAGAGCGTGCCGCTCAACTTAAATGTTTAAAGGGGCATTTCCTAAATCAAGAGTCCTGAAATTGAAATTCTTGGAGTTATTGATTGAATTGTTTTTCATATAACTCTAATTTTTTAATCAAAATTCATAGACAATAATCGTTTTTCATGCCATTGTAAATCAAACAAATAAAACGAGAATTCATAAGAATGGTAAATTTTAATCAAAATTCAGGATGTTTAACTGTTTTTCACGGCTTTCCTGCATTGGAAGAAGAAAGCTATTTGGCTGGATATTCAACCCTTATTTCAGCTTATGATTTGAAAGTACCTCTTCCTGATTATCTCTGCGCTATAGGTCCGAAACATAAAAAATACAATCATGGGCGCTGGCACATTTTTACACCACGTCATAAACCGGAAGGTACACTTTTTGGACATTTGACATTTGCGCTTAAATATGAGGGCCTTGATCTGGCTATCCTCAATGCCTTGTTTCAAACGATTGAGGCCAAAGAAATTCAAGAAATTATCTGCTCGGAACCGACCGGAAGCTATAGCCGTCGGTTATGGTTTTTGTGGGAATGGTTACGTGAAGAACAACTTGATATTGAAGATGCTCGGGCTGGGAATTTTGTTTTTCTCGTTAATAGCAAGCTACAATACGAAGGAAAATCATTTCCATCCAAGCGCCATCGGGTTCGCAATAATTTACCGGGGACACACAATTTTTGCCCCCTAATCAGAAAAACAGAAAAGCTTGAACAATATATTGCTAAGAATCTTTCAGAAGTATCTATAAAACATATCGGTCGCACTCACCCCGATCTTTTAAGCCGGGCAGCTTCTTTCCTGTTGCTTAAAGACTCTAAAGCCTCTTACACTATTGAGGGGGAAAAGCCTCCGCATAATCGTATAGAACGATGGGGAAAGGCAATAGGTGAAGCAGGACAACGCAAACTCAGTATTTCAGAACTGGAATATTTACAACAAATAGTTATTCCAGATAATCGATTTATAAAATTAGGATTGCGTAAAGAAGGCGGTTTTGTCGGAGAACATGACCGTAGCATAGGAATGCCTCTACCGGACCACATTTCTGCGCGCTCGGAGGATCTGGACATTCTATTGTCGGGCCTTATAGAAACATACAATCTGCTTCGTGAAGACGATTTTGATACAATTTTATTGGCAACTATCCTTGCCTTTGGTTTTATTTTTATTCACCCGTTTGAAGATGGTAATGGTCGGATTCATCGTTATTTATTTCATCATGTACTGGCTGAAAACGATTTTGTTTCAAAAGGATTAATTTTCCCAGTATCAGCAATTATTCTAGAAAGGATAGAAGAATATAGAAAAATATTGGAGCATTATTCAAAGCCACGGCTTAATTTGATCGAATGGAGGCCTACAGACAAAAATAATGTTGAGGTTTTAAACGAGACTATAAATTTGTATCGTTATTTTGATGCAACAAAACAGGCTGAGTTCTTCTTTGAATGCGTTGAGGAAACTGTAAATAAAACGCTTCCCGATGAGGTTGAATACTTGAGAAAATATGATTTTCTCAACGAATTTATCAAAAACTATATTGATATGCCAGACAAGCTTGTTGATTTGCTTATACGTTTTCTTGTCCAAAATGGTGGAAAACTATCAAAACGAGCACGAGAAAAAGAATTCAAAAAGCTGACTGATAGTGAAATCCAAGCAATTGAACAAAAATACGCAGATGTTTTCATCTAAGAACAGTATCCTAAGAATCAATACAGATTTCAACAACGAACATACACCGGATTTCACCGGTGATGTTCATGTTAGCCCCTTGCATCATTGACAGCGCAAAGCAGAATTAGCACAAGGTTTTGGTATCAGTAATAAAAACCAAATTAAAAGCTGGAGCAACAAATGGCAAAAGCCAGGAAGAATAATGACAAGGAAGAGCCGCTGGAGACGCAGCTCTGGAAGGCGGCAGACAAGCTCAGGAAGAATATTGACGCTGCTGAGTATAAGCATGTTGTCCTGGGGTTGATATTCCTTCGGTATATTTCCGATGCGTTTGAGGGCCTGTATGACAAGCTGAAAAGGGGGGAAGGTGAATATGCCGGGGCCGACCCGGAGGACAAGGACGAATACAAGGCGGAAAATGTCTTTTTTGTTCCTGAAAAGGCCCGTTGGGCGTATCTGCAATCCAGGGCCACGCAGCCTGCGATCGGCAAGACGGTTGACGAGGCCATGGATGCCATTGAAAAAGACAACCCGTCTCTCAATGATGTGCTTCCCAAGGTGTATGCCAGGGGCAATCTTGATCCGACCAACCTTGGCGGTTTAATTAACCTCGTCGGCAATATTGCCATGGGAGACGCCAAAGACCGCAGCGCCGACGTGCTTGGGCATGTGTTTGAATATTTTCTGGGGGAATTTGCCTTGGCCGAGGGGAAGAAGGGCGGTCAGTTTTATACCCCGCGTTCCGTTGTCGAGGTGCTGGTGGAAATGCTTGAGCCTTACAAAGGCAGGGTGTTCGATCCCTGCTGCGGTTCCGGCGGCATGTTCGTGCAGTCGGAAAAGTTCGTGGTCGAGCATCAGGGCAAGGTGAACGATATTTCCATCTACGGCCAGGAGAGCAACCACACCACATGGCGGCTGGCCAGGATGAACCTGGCGATCCGGGGCATTGACAGTTCCCAGGTCAAGTGGAACAATGAAGGCTCCTTTTTGAACGACGGCCACAAGGATCTGAAGGCTGATTATGTCATCGCCAATCCGCCCTTCAATGACAGCGACTGGAGCGGAGAGCTTCTCAAGAAGATATTGACGCCATATCCGGCACTTATCATAATTGGCGGAATCCGGACGGGAATTATGAAGATGTGAAGGGGTTCTGCTGCTCCGTGCCCATTGACCGGGTGCGGGAACTGGATTATGTGCTGACGCCGGGCAGGTATGTGGGGCTGGCCGATGAAGAGGATGATTTTGATTTCAAGGAGCGGGTTACCAGACTCAGAGCTGAGTTCGAAGCGCAATTGAAAGAGGAAACTCGGCTGAATCAACTGATATTGGAAAACTTCGGGAAAATTAAGATCAATCATGGATAAATCATTAAGCCCCGATCGTCATTACACAGATTTTTTTACCGACATAAAGGAACGGATACGCCGTTCCCAATATGACGCCTTGAAGGCAGTCAATAAAGAACTGATACAGCTTTATTGGGACATTGGCAGGATGATTGTCGAGAAACCGCAAGACCTTGGCTGGGGTAGATCCGTGGTTGAACAGCTTTCAAAAGATATTCAGGGGGAATATCCTGGGATTCAAGGATTCTCTACAACGAATTTATGGAATATGCGGCTGTTTTATCTGGAAATTCAACAGCATGAAAATCTCCAACCATTGGTTGGAGAAATCAGTTGGACAAAAAATTTTCTGATTCTGACCAAATGCAAAGATCCTCTGGAGAGAGAATTTTACATGCTGCATGTCAGAAAATTCGGATGGAGCAAGGATGTTCTGGTTCATCAGATTGAAAATAAAACCTATGAAAAGTACCTGCTGAATCAGACCAATTTTGACCAAACCTTGCCTGAAAAATACAAACATCAGGCAAAGCTCGCTGTAAAAGATCATTATACCTTTGATTTTTTGGAACTGGCGGAAGAACACAGTGAACATGAACTGGAACAGGCTTTGGTAAAAAATATCCGTAAATTTCTGATGGAAATGGGCGTATGGTTTACCTTTGTGGGCAACCAGTTCAGGCTGACGGTCGGGGAGAAAGAATATTTTATCGATTTGCTTTTGTTTCACCGGAAATTAAAACGGTTTATCGCAGTGGAACTGAAAATCGGCGAATTTAAACCGGAATATAAAGGCAAAATGGAGTTTTACCTGATCGCACTCAATGAACGATATAAAGAAGATGGTGAAAATGATGCGATCGGCATCATTGTATGTAAAAGCAAGGACAAAACAGTCGTGGAATATTCACTCAAAACGACAACCCAGCCCATTGGTATTGCAACTTACAGCACCTCGACTCACTTGCCGGAAGAATACAGCAAATATCTGCCGGCACCAGATGTGATTGCGGAGCGATTGGCGATTGTCAAGGATTTGTTTGAAGATGAAAAATGAAAATAAAATCCATAACGATATTTGTAAGTTGGCAACCGAACTGATAAGAATCCGGAAACAGGGCGATGAGATGGGTTTATTTACAGATACGAGAGAATTGTTGAAATGTCAGCATTGCAAACTGATGGAGGACATTACCATTGAAGGTAAATTAATTACTTATAATGAAACCGTAATTCTCGAAAATGAAACTCAAGAAGACAGCGGTTTGCGTTTTGTTGGAACAGACAATCCCAGTATCTTTCTTTGCCCGCAGTGTGGAAACTGCGTTGAGTTGCCCGGTATTGAGGAGATTGAGGCGGAATTGGAGGGGGGTGGATTATGGGGAGTGAAGGGGTGGATGTGTTGAGTTGGGTGAATTTGGGGAAAGGTGTAGATTGATGGGTGAGTGGAAAGCATACATTCTTGAAGATATAATCGAAAAGTTCATTGATTATAGAGGGAAGACACCAAAGAAAACAGAAGAGGGTATTCCATTGGTGACCGCCAAAATAGTCAAAAGCGGGAAAATAATTGAGCCGAATGAATTTATTGCGTTAGGTGATTATGAGTCCTGGATGACAAGAGGATTACCTGAAATTAATGATGTAGTTATTACTACCGAAGCCCCTCTCGGCGAAGTTGCGCTTATCAAAGATAAAAATGTTGCTTTAGCTCAGAGAGTAATAACCCTCAGAGGGAAGCCAAATTTTGTATTTAATCCATTTTTAAAATACTATTTTCAAAGTCCAGTCGGACACTATGAACTTGATTCAAGAGCATCAGGAACTACTGTTTTTGGAATTAAAGCCGCTGTCCTGAGGAAGGTTCCAGTTTCTCTCCCCCCCCTCCCCGAACAAAAAGCCATTGCCTCGGTCCTTTCCAGTCTTGACGACAAAATAGACCTGCTTCACCGCCAGAACAAAACCCTCGAAGCCATGGCCGAAACCCTTTTTCGGCAGTGGTTTGTGGAGGAGGCGGAGGAGGATTGGGAGAATGGCAGCCTTCTTGAACTTGTTGATCTGATTGGTGGAGGAACTCCGAAAACCTCAATACTCGAATACTGGGATGGAAACATACCATGGCTGTCGGGTGGTGATATCGCAGCAAATCACAAATCTTTTGTCCAGGACACCCCAAAACATATTACAGAGCATGGATTGAAAAATAGCGCGGCAAAAATATTACCTAAACATGCAACTGTAATCTCAGCAAGAGGAACCGTTGGGAAATATTGTATGCTTGCCCAACCGATGGCTTTTAGTCAATCAAATTATGGAATATTGCCGAAGAACTCAGAAAACTATTATTTTATTTATTTACTCATAAATCATGTCGTTGAGGAATTACAGTCATCGGCGTATGGCAGTGTATTTGACACAATTACAACAACCACATTTAAAGAACACAAGGTGCTATTGCCACCAAGGGATGAGATTATTCAATTTGACAATTCTGTTTCAGGATATTTTGAGAAGATGTTGTTGAATAAAATACAAATCCGCACCCTCGAAAAACTCCGAGACACCCTGCTCCCCAAACTGATGAGCGGCGAGGTACGGGTGGCGATATGAAAACTGAGATGATATAGAAAATGGAAAGGCTGAGAAAGATAATCGAGCAATACGGCAGGTGGTTGGAACCGCCGATTGTGCAATATACTCTCTATGGGAGACAGCGATGACCACCTCCGATCTAATAAAAAAAATATTTTTGTCCTTTCACGAAAAAGACAATGACGCCTTTTACAATGCGGCTCGGGAATATATCGAGTACGAAAAAAGAAAAAAACATACCATCGTTGCCAGGGAACTGGAAAAGGCTCTTTACATCTCAAACAGTTCATCGGGAAGCAACAAGCGGTTTAAAAACGCTCTGCCGATACCTCGCGATACGGAAAAAGGCTTCCCCCTGCTTGAAATCCAGCATTTTGACATCAGCATGGACAGCCTGCTGATCTGCCAGGAAACAAAGCATCAATTGGAACAGGCACTCAGGGAGTTTAAAGATGCGGACGTACTCGCAACCTATAATCTCCAAAACAAAAAAAAGATCCTTCTGTGTGGCAGGCCCGGCACGGGAAAAACATTTTCCGCCAGGATCGTCAGCTCCGTCCTGCAAATTCCCTTGGTGTATGTCCGATTTGACTCCATCATTTCATCGTATCTTGGTGAGACAGCCTCCAATCTCCGGAAAGTGTTTGATTTTATAGAAAACGGTACATGGATAGTTCTTTTCGATGAGTTCGATATCATCGGCAAAAACAGGGACGACAGCCATGAACATGGAGAGATCAAAAGGGTCGTCAACAATTTTCTCCAGATGCTGGACAACATCAAGGGCGACAGTCTTATCCTGGCGGCAACCAATCATCAGTATATGCTCGACCCGGCGATCTGGCGGCGTTTTGACGATGTGATTTATTATGAACTCCCCGATGAACATATCAGAAAAGCATTGTTCGATCTCTACATGAGGCCGATCAAAAAAGACCCAGGCATCGATTTGCCCAAGGCGGTTCATCTGACCCAAGGATTTTCTCCGGCTGACATCAAAATGATAACCGAAGAAGCCATGAAGCTCTCAATTCTTGATTCCAGGCCCTGTCTTTCCCAAAACGACATCGAAACCGCTATTTATAAATTCAGCCGCCGGGAAAAGGTCAGGAATAATCAAATGGGAGATCGGTAATGGAAAGACATGACCACCTGAGACTGCCAATCTACCATGGCAATGTTGAACGTCAGAAAAGAGGTGGCGGCGGCGGTTACAGTCTCCCCGAAGGGAGGCGGAAAGCGGCGTTTTCTCGAACAGCCAGGCGAAAAGCGGAAACAATATCCCAATCATTTGCCACATTGAAAAGAAAATTCGCCGGCAGGATCACCCCGTCTTTAATTTATGAAATCGAAATCAATCAGAGTGTTTCGCCGGATGCCTTTGAGAATACGCTTTCATCAATGGGAATTCATGTCCTATCAGTTGCGGAAAACAGAAAAGGCTTCTGGGTGGTTTTCAGTGATGACGAGAACCTGAGCGGGTTCAAAAACAAACTTGCGAAATATGGCAGCGAAACAGGCCCCAAATATGATTTTTTCAATGCAATTGATTCCTTTCAGGACATTCCCAGGGAGAAAAAAATCGGCAAGAGATTAAAAGATGCGCCGTTGGGGGAAACACCCGAGTTTATCGATATCGAATTATGGAGGATGACCGATCCCCGGAAAAACGAAAGGTTCATCCATGAGCTGAAGGATGCCTATCCCAACCGGAGTCAATTCCGCATCACCGATACCCTTATATCCAAAACTTTTGTTCTGGTTAGGGCAAGGCTCACGGCACAGATCTTTGATGAGATTATCGAACTCAAAGAGATCAGCCGGGCCGACCGCCCTTGCCTGCCTCAGTTCAATCCATTTGAATATACCCGGCCGGATGTTTCCACAATAGAAGTCAATGAACCGGATGATGCCGCACACGGTATTCTGATTGTTGATTCCGGCATTATTTCAAACCACCCGATGCTGGAGAAATGTGTCGGCGGCGAAGAAAATTTTCAGGCCGGGGAGGCGGAAATACAAGATACCGTGGGCCACGGAACTGCTGTTGCAGGCTGCGCGGCCTATGGGGACATTGAAAAATGCCTGGACGCGAAAAATTTCACACCGGCCAACTGGATTTTTTCCGCCAAAGTATTGTATGCGGAAAGAAATGTGTTTACCGGTGAAATATGTTCTGTTTATGATCCTGAAAAACTTGTTGAGCATCAGTTGAAAGATGCGGTTGAGAGTTTTCTTGCCAACCCCGAATATCACATCAGGGCAGTCAACATCTCATTGGGCAACGCAAATGAAGTTTGGCATAAACACTATTATCGACAGCTCCCACTTGCCGCGCTTATTGATGAACTGGCGTTTGATTTTCCGGATGTCGTTTTTGTGGTATCCGCCGGCAATCAGGACCCTACCGGGTTCTATGGCTCTATTGCGGACATTCAATCAAATTACCCGGTTTATCTGACCCAAAATCCGAATTTCCGCATCATTAATCCGGCCACGGCATCGCTCGCTTTGACAATAGGCTCCATTGCCGGTGAGGTGCGTATTGAACGGGAGCGATATGGCGCTGAACAGATAAAAACCCCTATTGCGGATGAGTGCCAGCCGTCGCCTTTTACAAGGTCGGGGTTCGGCATTAACGGCATGATAAAGCCAGAGCTTGTTGAATATGGCGGCAATCTTATTTTGTTCGACAACTATGGAAGAATCACTCAGGATAGAGGAGGCAAAATCCCCCTTCTCAATAATCGGGCAACAGAGGATATTATTCAATACGATTGCGGCACCAGTTTTGCCGCGCCCAAGGTTGCCTATCTCGCCGGAAAAATCGCTAATTACTTCCCGCAACGATCAGGCAACTTCATCAAAAACATGTTGCTCATGGGCGCGGAGTATCCAGTTGCGCCAAACAAGGAATTTTATCAGACCGATAAAGCAAAATACGCCGAAAAAGCACATCTAATGGTTTGCGGGTATGGTCTAAGCGACTTTGAACGTGCAGTCAACTCATTCAACAACAGGGCAATCCTCTGGGATGAGGGGCAAATAGGCTTAAACCAGATGAATGTCTACGCTCTTAATCTTCCCGATATTTTCTTTGCGGAACCCGGCAAAAAGAAAATAATCATTACCCTCACTTTTAATCCTGAAACGAGGTTGACAAGAGGGGACAGCTACCTCGGAAACCGGATGGAGTTTCATGTCTTCCATTCGATCAACCCACAGTCACTGATCGAAAAATATGGCGTCATTAAGGAACAGACTGAACAGACGGGAGTGCCTGAAGGCTTGAAGAAGTTTGAAATTGATTTCTTTCCCGGCCCCAATTCAAGAAAGGCAGGTTGTCATCAAAAGGCGTGGAAAGTGTACAAGCGGGACCCAAAAAGCAGGCCATCCAGCCCTATTTCACTTGTTCTCTTGAACTTCAACAAATGGATCACCGATGAAAACAGAATACAGGATTATTGCATATCCGTAGCTTTTGAACACGAGAAAGAAATATCGCTATACACTGAAATAAGGACGAGTATCCAAACACGAGTTCGGGTCGAGGCATTGTCGAGGTAGGCGCAAATATATATGAACAAAATAACCGAATCCGCAATTGAAAAATTCACCATCGAACTGCTGGAGAAATCCGGGAACCACTATATTTACGGCCCAACCATTGCGCCTGACGGTGAAACCCCGGAGCGGGAATCCTTTGAAGATGTGCTGCTGATTGAGAGACTGCGCAAAGCGATTGGCAGAATCAATCCGACCGTGCCGCAGGACTGCCGGGAAGACGCCGTAAAACTGATTCAGCGACTCATTTCCCCGGAACTAATTGCGAACAATGAGGCCTTCAAACTGATGAGCGGCGAGGTACGGGTGGCGATATGAATGATCAGGAAAACCCCATCACCCTCTACCAAACCCCGGACGGCAAGATCAGCCTGGATGTGCGTCTGGAAACGGACACGGTCTGGCTGACCCAGGCTCAGATGGTCGAGCTTTTCGGCAGGGATCAATCCGTGGTTTCACGCCATATCCGAAACGCACTGAATGAAGGCGAGGTGAACGAAGAAAGCAATATGCAAAAATTGCATATTGCAAATTCCGACCGCCCTGTCGCCTTTTATGATCTTGACGTGATCATATCGGTGGGCTACCGGATCAAATCCCCGCAAGGTGTCAGGTTCAGGCGCTGGGCCACCCAGGTGCTGCGCCGGTATCTGCTCCAGGGCTATACCCTCAATGAAGCCCGATTCTCAGAAAACGCCGCCGAGCTGGAACAGGCCCTGGCACTGATCCGCAAGGCTGCCCGATCCACGGCCGTCACCGCCGCGTCGGGCAGCGGGCTGGTGGAGATCATCAGCCGCTACACCCAAACCTTTTTGTGGCTGCAACGATACGACGAAGGGCTTCTGACCGATCCGGAAGGCCAACCGGGCGGAACCCTGCCCACGGAGAAAGAGGCCAGGGACTCACTGACAGCGCTCAAGCAAACCCTCATCGGACGCGGGGAAGCCACCCATCTGTTCGCCCTGGACCGAGACAATGGATTAAAGGCGATTCTCGGCAATCTGGACCAAACCGTGTTCGGAGAACCCGCTTATCCCACCCTGGAAAGTAAGGCGGCCCATCTTCTTTATTTTATGGTCAAGGATCACCCGTTTGCCGACGGCAACAAACGGAGCGCCGCTCTTTTGTTCGTAGATTTCATGGCCCGGAACGGACGCCTGTTCAACCGCAAAGAAGAGCCCGTGATCAACGATTCCGGCCTTGTCGCCCTGACCCTGCTGGTGGCGGAGTCCGACCCCAAACAAAAGGAAACCATGATCCGGTTGATCATGAATATTCTCGCCCCTGAACACAAGGGCGGTCTATGAGCAAAATCACCTGTTTATTAACGGCCTGCCGCTGATGGTCATTGAACTGAAGAATCCGGTTGATGAAAACGCCACGGTCAAATCGGCCTTCAGGCAGCTTCAGACTTACAAACAGTCCATTGCCGGATTGTTTACCTTTAACGCATTCATGGTTGCTTCCGACGGTTTGGAAGCCAAAGCAGGTTCCATCTCCGCCGGATTCACCCGATTCATGGCCTGGAAAACTGCAGACGGCAAGGTGGAGGCCTCACCGCTGATCGGCCAGTTGGAAACGCTGATCAAGGGAATGCTGGAGATGAAAACCCTGCTGGACCTGATCCGCCATTTCATCGTGTTTGAGAAATCGAAAAAGGAAGACAGGGACACGGGGATCATCACCATTCAAACGATAAAAAAACTCGCCGCCTATCACCAGTATTATGCCGTTAACCGGGCAGTGGAATCCACGCTGCGGGCATCCGGTTTCGGGGCAAATCCTAAAGACGTATCAGAGGTGTTTGAGGTAAGGGAATCCCCGGAAAGTTATGGCCTTCCCGGAGTGGGCGCTCAGCCGGTGGGGGACAGGAAAGGCGGGGTGGTGTGGCACACCCAGGGAAGCGGCAAGTCCTTGTCCATGGTTTTTTATACCGGCAAGATCGTTCTGGCCATGGATAATCCGACGGTGGTGGTCATTACCGACCGCAACGATCTGGATGACCAGCTTTTTGAGACCTTTGCCGCCTCAAAACAACTGCTGCGCCAGGAGCCGGTCCAGGCGGAAGAGAGAGGCCACTTAAAGGATCTCCTCAAGGTCTCGTCAGGCGGTGTGGTCTTTACCACCATTCAAAAGTTTCAACCCCAAGCGGGCAATGTATATGAAACCTTGTCGGAACGGGAAAACATCATCGTCATTGCCGATGAGGCCCACCGGACCCAGTACGGCTTCAAGGCCAAGCTCATTGATGACAAGGATGAAAACGGCCAAGTGGTCGGCAAAAGAATAGTCTACGGCTTTGCCAAGTATCTGCGGGACGCATTGCCTAAAGCCACCTATCTTGGATTTACCGGCACACCCATTGAGAGTACCGACGTCAACACCCCGGCGGTGTTCGGCAATTACGTCGATGTGTACGATATTGCCCAGGCAGTGGAAGATGGGGCAACGGTCAGAATCTTCTATGAAAGCAGGCTGGCCAAAATCATCTTGAGCGAAGAGGGCAAAAAGCTGGTTGCCGAACTGGACGAGGAATTGAACCAGGAGGATCTCACCGAAACCCAGAAGGCCAAGGCAAAATGGACCCAGCTTGAAGCGCTGGTGGGCAGCGACAACCGGGTAAAACAGGTAGCCCGGGATATTGTCGATCATTTTGAAACGCGGCAGGAGGTGTTCCCCGAAGGCAAGGCCATGGTTGTTGCCATGTCCCGCCGCATTGCAGCGGATTTATATAAAGAAATCATCAAAATCAGGCCCGGGTGGCATAGCGGTGATCTGAAACAGGGAAAGATCAAGGTGGTCATGACCTCGGCCTCTTCCGACGGCCCTGAAATAGCCAAACATCATACCACCAAGGATCAGCGGCGGGTGCTGGCGGACCGGATGAAGGACCCGGAGGACGGGCTCAGGCTGGTGATTGTCCGCGACATGTGGCTGACCGGCTTTGATGTGCCCAGCATGCACACGCTGTATATCGACAAGCCCATGAAAGGCCATAACCTGATGCAGGCCATCGCCAGGGTGAACCGGGTCTACAAGGACAAACCCGGGGGCCTTGTTGTTGACTATCTGGGTATTACGAGTTGCTCCGCCCCTGTGCTCCGCTTCGGTCTCTGATCCTTGTGGTGCAGACTCGTCCCGGTATGTGCGCCTTATACCCGATTCCTGTTCGTCATCCCGTACCTTCGCCGTACCTTGCCTCAGCAAGGCTGCTTCCTTTCGAAGCACACCGTCGCCCGTACCCCGTTGCACTACCGCTACGCCCTTCGCCTCCATCAGGCTGGGTCTAAGACTTGCCAAATGTTTGGAAATCCATTACATTTGACTCACTTTTAAGAACACCGCACACCGAATGAACCCAACGTTTTGGATATAGACCAAATTGCAGTGCCGGAGAGCAAATATAGCACTTGTAGTTTAATCTGCAGTTAGGAAAGATCGGTATTATTGAGACCGATATCAAAAGGCTTTTACAAGGCCATAAACGATCACTATCATTTACCTGTTAGAATCGAGAGGTCCATCATGGAACGTACATTAAAAGTTTTTTGCTCCGGATCGGAACAGGATAAACTTTCCGATCAAATTCCTGTCATCGAGCGCTATACTGGTTTTTTACTGACTCGGCTGCCCCAGGAGCTGGTGGACTCGCTGGCCAGCCGTTATCCTGTGGAGGACATCACGGACCAATACGTGCTTCCCGTGGGTCGGCGGGATATCGATACTGAGCTGCCGCGTCTGGATTCGGGGGGGCGGATGCGGGCTCATCCTGCTTATAAGGGAGAGGGAAAGCTATCGCCGGGAATGCATCACTATTTGGTCCAGTTTATAGGCCCCATCAAACAGGAATGGCTGCAGGGCGTTGAGGCCGCAGGCGGCAAGCTACAGGTGCCACACGCCTCGTTCAGCTATGTCGTGCGTGCGGACGATGCATGTATTTCACGCATTGCCGCCCTTCCGTACGTGCGCTGGTCAGGACATTTGAGCCACAAGGATCGGGTCGCCCCATCCGTTTTGTCCGGGGTCAAGCGGAAAAAGGATGAGGTGCAGGGTGAGTTGCCCCGGACCCGGGTGTTGCCGGGGATGTATTCGGTGACTTTTTTTGACAGCGAAACCCAGCAGCAGGCCGAGCCACAGGTGCAGGCTCTTGGTTTTGAGATGCTTCGGTCGGATCCGGATGCACGGATCATGATTTTGAGGGTTCCTGCTGGAAAAGGAGGGATAAAGCGGATTCGGGATCTGGCCGCGGTCCACGGTGTCCGTTCGATCCGGGAGCATAGTCTCAAGCGGACCAGCAACGATGTGGCCGGAAGGTTGATGCGAACGGCCATCGCTACCGGTGCAACCGGTTTGAACCTGGATGGATCAGGAGAAGTTGTGGCCGTGTGTGATACCGGGTTGGATACCGGTGACGCCAACTCGATACATCCGGATTTCAGCGGCCGAATACACGCGATGCTCAGTTACCCGATCAACCCCTATTATGCAACCTATATCAAAAATCCCGGGGCCGACGATGGCCCTGCCGATCTTGACAGCGGTCATGGCACACATGTTGCCGGTTCCGTACTCGGCGACGGCAGCGCCAGCCATGGTTTGAGCGGCACAGAGGGGCCCATCCGCGGCCTGGCCCATGGGGCAAGACTGGTATTCCAGGCTATTGAGCAGGAGATGAAATGGGAGGATTCCAGCTATTACGGTTCGATTGGTCGTTATCTGCTATCGGGTATCCCCGACAATATTTCCACCCTCTTTGCCGACGCTTACGCTCACAATGCGCGTATCCACTCGAATTCGTGGGGTGGGGGTGATCCCGGTGAGTACGACCCTCAAAGCGAACAGCTTGATCGTTTCGTGTGGGACCACAAGGACTTTTGTGTGCTGGTTGCCGCCGGAAATGACGGTACGGACCAGGATGGAGACGGAAAAATCAACCCCATGAGCGTTACCTCTCCCGCCACGGCCAAGAACTGCATCTGTGTGGGCGCGAGCGAAAACGAACGTTCCAACTTTAATGGCGAGCAATACGGTTTATGGTGGTCCGACGACTACCCGGTTGCGCCTTACCGTAACGCACCCATGGCGGACAACCCTGAACAGGTAGTGGCCTTCAGTAGCCGGGGGCCCACCGAGGATGGGCGAATTCGGCCCGATCTGGTGGCGCCCGGCACATTCGTGCTCTCCACCCGCTCCAGCAGGATTGCAGCAAACAACAATGCCTGGGCGGCTTTTCCCGGTTCCCGCAAGTATTTTTATATGGGGGGAACCAGCATGGCCACACCGCTGGCTGCCGGGGCCGCCACCCTGGTCAGGCAGTTCCTGCGACGTGACAAGGGTATTGCCAATCCTTCCGCCGCTCTAATCAAGGCGACGTTGATTGCCGGGAGTAAACGGCTTCCAGATATCGGCAAAGCGGGGGCTGTCTGTGATAACGCGCAGGGGTTTGGGCGTCTGGATCTGGATGGTGCACTGGCACCCCAGGCATCTTCGGCAATCGAATACATTGATGTGGCGCAGGGGCTGAGTACCGGTGAGATATGGTCACGCGAGATATTGATCCAGAGCGACGCCATCCCGCTACGGGTGGTTATGGCGTACAGCGATTATCCCGGCGAGCATCTGGTCAACAACCTGAACCTCATTTTGACGGCACCAGACGGTAAACGCCATGTCGGTAACGCATCAGTCGACGGAACCTTGACCATGGATGCCAATAACAATGTCGAAATGGTGCAGGTCTCCACGCCTTTGCCCGGTTCCTGGCGTATCGAGGTCGTGGCATCCAACGTACCCCAACCAAATCAGGCGTTCGCCCTGGTGATTGTCGGCGCTTTGGGTCAGCCTGATGAAAGCGGTTTGATTCGTGCCGAAAGTAAGCCAGGCCTGGCGATTCCCGACCAGGATCCGGCCGGTGTTTATGACGCCATCTCACTGACCCAGGCAGGCAGAATCGCAACTGTGGCGGTGGAAGTTGATATCCGGCATACCTATATCGGGGATCTCAAAGTCGATCTCATCTCACCTGCCGGTACCCAGATCACTCTACACAATCGTAATGGTGCCTCCAGACAAGACCTCCATGGCCGCTACGATGTACAGTCGACCGGCGCTCTGGCGGGTCTTATTGGCCAGTCGATTGCTGGGGAGTGGCGGCTGTCGGTCTCCGATCATGCGCGGATGGATGAAGGCACCCTGCGTAGTTGGACATTAGAGATCGCGCCCGAGGCGGATGACTGGGAGGAACTCAAGGCGGCACCCGGTCTACACATTCCCGATAATGATGCCCAGGGTATTTACCACACCTTGGAGATGGGTCGGGCGGGTACGGTCCGGGAACTTGAACTCCAGGTGGATATTACCCATACCTATATCGGTGATCTGCGAGTGGTGCTCTCGGCGCCTTCCGGGAAGACAGTCACAGTACACGAGCGGACCGGAGGCAATCGGGATAACTTGATCCGTACATTCGACACAGGCACGACCCCCGCTTTATCCCCTCTCATCGGCGAATCCGCCAAAGGAGAGTGGACCCTGTCCGTATCTGATCACGCGGGTCGTGACATAGGCAAGCTCAATGCGTGGGGGCTACGCATAAGGTTCTGACAACGGCTTTGATAAGGGCACCTTGAAAAAATTCAAGGTGCCCTTGTCCCGTATGCGGAGCAGAAATGCCGTTTTAATATAAGATCCCTGGCATCATGACATGCTCATTTCAAGTCTGAGTCGGGAATGGGCGCTTTTTTCTGATTTATGATCAAGCCGTCATCATTCCAGTCAAAGGCCTCGCCGTTTAAAATTATTTTCTTTTTGCTGAACCAGACAGTCAATCGTTTGTCGTCTTTTTTCTTTTCTATCTTCATAGCTTCAGGGATTCTCCCTTCAAACAGGGTATTGAGGTACTTCATCTCTTTTTCCGACGCTTCCTTGGAACTGACGATATCCGACTGAAACACCATCTCGATGGTGTAATCTTTTATATCCCTTTTATCCCTGTCCAGCTTTTCATGAATAAATGTTATTGATATGTCAACGGCCTGTTTTTTCTTTATAAGTTGTTTCACTGAAAATACATCTTTAAATGTTAACAGGGTCATTTCGGGGAAATTATCCAGTATTTCGGTATCCGAAGGGTTGATCTTTATTTCTCCAGACTCGTCCTCAAGTTTCAATGTCACCAGCGAAGTGCCGTTCACCCACCGTGTCGGCAAGAACACTAACAGGTTATTATCTTTGAAAATATTCAGAGGATTTAAAAATGACTTGCCTGTGGTCTGGAGCAGAACCCTGTCAAATTCAAGGCGTATCTTCTTTAAAATATCGCTGTTGCGGGTCTGACCGTAGAGCCAGAGTACATCGTAATTTTTAACCGTATCGTTATTAAGAATCACGTCGATGATGCGATTGAACACATCCTTTGGGGTGTTTAAAAGCAACGCAGGCCCAACGGTTCTAACCATGTCGGGCGTGTCGATGAAGGCTGTGTGCCCGTTGTCCAGATTACGTAAAATGAGCTTGCCTGCGGTATCGGAATCCCCCAGGCGACCGTACTGGAGGGCTGCAAAAAGCAGGTTTCCCCAGTCATTATCATCGGAATTGGACACAATCAGCGCCAGATCGCGTTTTATCGCATCAGAATTTGAATTTTTCATGAGCATTGTTTTGCACATGGCAACTGAAGCGGCGTACGGGTCTTTTCTCAGGATGCCCTGGTGTATCCGCTGGAATTGGAGGAAGCAGTGGAGAGCCTCTTTGGTGCGTCCGATTTCCTGGGCTGACTGGCCCCGGTAGTACCAGTATGGCGGAAATTTCTGAAAGCTGGTTTCAATCCGCTCTAATTTCCTGCAGCGTTTGGTAAGATCAGGCTCTTTTAAAATATTGGTATAGTTCCTCAGCTGTTTTTCATCCAGTCGCCATGTATCGGGCAAGTTGTATTTTCTCATGAGCGTCCAGGAGTATTTGAGCAATTTTTTGTAGAAATTGTTAAGTTCCTGCATGGTCTTTGATTCAATGGCCCACTTACCTTTCTCTTTTTCTTTAATGTATGTGTCCATTTGGGATCGGTAGTTAAAATAGAAGGAGCCTGTTGCGACAAAGGCCGCTAAAATCGTGTTGTAGGGATTGATGACAAGATCCGTATCAAAAACAAGTGATTTGACTCTGTTTTTAAGTTCGTGTTGAACATTTTTATCAAAATCTTTGAGAAGATATTCCCGGTCATAATCATTGATTTTTGAGGAGGTAAGCAGATCCATCAGTTCCTGGAGCAGCGTGATGAGGTCGGCATCAGGGATGTTGCTTAAATTCAGGTTATTGATGATCATATTGTATTCCTGATCCAGAATAACCTTGTCATTGTAAGTCATGATATGGGTTAAGGATACGGCTATCAGGTTCAAACATTCAAGCACCTGAAGCTGAATCGCTTCATCATGGGTCTTTGCCGCATTCTCCTCTGCGGCATATGTGACAACGCCTGATACATGGGAGAAAACCAGAATCAGGACTAATTGCAGATAAATAGTCAGTTGTTTTTTAATATTGCCTGTTTTCATTTTCGTATTCCATTGATTCCACTGTTCAATTTGCTTTCACCGCAGGCAAACGCCTTGCCGTGAAAGCTGTTAACATCTAACAATTACGGTAACTGTATAGAATATAAAGATATTTCCTGTCAAGAAGAGTCGTATGATTTAATAATTATACGCAAGATGGCAGGTCTTGAAATATACGGTTTTAAAAGAAAAGTGAGAATTCAAGCGCGGGTTCTCAGATTCTCAAGTTTTTGGATTATTAGGTCAATCCCAGATCTGAAATGACTGCCAGAAATAGATCCACCACTTTGGGGTCAAAATGGGTTCCGGAATTGTCTGTAATCATTTTTATCGATTTTTCCTTGAGCCAGCCGTTTCGATATGGCCGATCAGAGACGACTGCGTCATATACGTCGGCAACAGCCAGGATTCTGGCGCCGATACAGATATCTTCACCGGCAAGGCGCCGTGGATATCCGGTACCGTCGAATTTTTCATGGTGCTGGTGGACAATAGGAATTGCTTCAGCATATGCGTGGATTGGTTCCAGAATTTTTGCCCCTATGGATGGATGATCCTTGATGATATCGTACTCTTCGTCGGTAAGACGGCCGGGTTTATCCAAAATCGACAAAGGGATGCCTATTTTGCCAATATCGTGCAGGTAGGCTGCCCGGCGCAGGTTGTCCATTTCCTGCTGTTCCATATTCATGGCATCGGCGATCTTCATGGCAAGCGTTGTGACCCGTTCCGAGTGACCGGCCGTCCAGGCAGATTTTGCGTCCACAGTTCTTGCCAGGGCTTCCAGGGTCCCTACATTCAGCCGTTCCATTTCTTCCACCAGAAAAGAATTGGACAACGCCACGGTGATCTGATTGGTAATTTGACGGGCATGTTTGAGTTCGTTGTTCAAGAATGATTTTTCTTGTTCATATCCAAGTGTGATGATCCCTTTGAGCTTTTCGTCAATCATCATGGGGAGCACCACCAGGTACTCGTCAATGGCAACACCTGCCTTGGCGGCTATTCGCCTGACTAAACCCTGATCGGAAGCAATGTAATGCTCCTCTATTCTTGCCAGTTGTTCCAGATCGGTTTTGGACAGATCGAAAAATATTTCATCTGGTTTTCTCCTTTTCAAATCCGTCAGAATGAATCCGTGAAAGGTTTCCGGTTTTTTTTCAGCGGCCAGACAGAGGGTGACAGAATGACATTCAAAAAAAAGAAACATCCGTTTTAATGCTGTGTTGATGATCTGCGCGGTATTCAGTGAAGATAAAATCTCCCGATCAATTTTCGACCGCGTATTCAGATCTTCAAATTGCCGCTTGAGTTGTTCTGCCATGATATTAAACGATTGGGCGACCTCTTCAAATTCGTCATCGCTTGTTACCTCGACAGGGGTATTAAAGTCCTGCCGGGCCACTCGCTGGGTTCCTTTTTTTATTTCTTCAAGGGGGACCAGACTTTTGCGTATATGGACAATACTCAGCAGAAGAACGATCCATACCGTAAGCAGAATGATCAAGGGAAAAATAATTTTAAATTGGGCTAATGCGCTGAGTACTTCTTTCTTCGGGTTTCTTAAAAGTACGTTCAATACCGGTGCATCAAAGTTTGATTTTAAAAACATGGACCAGTAACTGACAAAATAATTTTCTCCTTGATCATTGTACTCTAATAGCCGGACTTGGTCATTTTCGGTATCCCTGGCCAGATGGCGGCGCAGCTCCTCGGTAAGGGGAAATGATGAAACCAGAACCTTCCGGTACTGATCCGTTATACATAGATCCGTCATGGGCGGCAGGAGATTTTGATGTCCGATTCCCCACAGATACAGCGTATCGATTTCTCCGACCAGGATACCTGTTTTGTCAGCTTTCATTATCATATACGCTTTGGCCGGAGCCGCTTTTTCCTTATCGTTGTTTTCAAAGATCAAGGCGGTATTATCCTGGGATACACTGGTGGCTTTTTTGAGAAACGCATCTGAAAAAGCTGGAAACTGGCCGAACAAGCGTTCAGTTTGCCCTGCACTGTCAATCACTCCCATGGCATTGAAGTGCGGAAGAAATTTTTTGGCAAAGGCATCTGAGTGGTCAGATTTTAACAGACTTAACTGCATATCTCTTTCCAGGTGCAGCAGTCGCTCATAAATGGCCATGCCATGGACTTTGGCCGCATCCTGTAGATCTCTTGCATTCTGTTTTTTAAGTTGGACGGACACCTGGATATAGGAAATCACAGACAGACACAGAATGGGAATGAGCGCACACATCACAAATAAAATAAAAATTCTTCTGCCCACTTTGCTTTGAAACAGGGATCGTCCGATTCGCATCTATTCTGCTCTCCATTAATAATTTGAAACCAGCCCGACAAACCCGCCGTCATTGGCCCTGACAATATCATCCCGGCTGGCTTTGGCTGTAAACGGGGCCACACTCTTTCCATCCGGCCCCATGCTGTACAGGTCATAATCTGAATTTACAGGCACCATGAAATGATCCTTTCGCAATTTTCCTTTCGGGGTCCCTTCCACGGGAATATATTGATATGCGTTACCCCAGGGGTCCGTCAAATTATCCATGCCGACTGCCGCAAGGTTAGAGGGAAATTTATCAAAGTCAAAGTAATAAACCAGTAGCGATTTTTCAATGGTTTTAATGTCTGAAATGGCAATGGTCACACGGACCTTGTGTTTAATATTAAGATACATTGGCGTGGCAATGGCGGCCAGTGTTCCGATAATGGCAACGACGATCATCAATTCAATGAGGGTAAACCCGCCTTTTTTGATAGAGCCGTTCACCAGGCCGGTTTGGCGTTTTAATTTGAAAAGAAAGCGTATGATAAATAGCATCGGCGTATTTTTATATGGGTGCATTCCCTGAGCGTTGAGAAGACGAACCCTTGTGAAAGAATCCGAAAAGTATATAATTGTTTGGGCGCGTTGGCAAGAAATAAAATTGACCTGAACAGAATCCTCCAGATGAGTCGTTTGAAATTTGACATCAAACATTACAGATGAAGCAGCCGGACAGGTTTGGGGTTAAAGGCAAGACCCAGTTCAATGCGGTCCAGGACCGTCTGTTTCTCATCCGGGAATTGATATCCTTCATACTCATGATGCAAGACCAGTTCGCCCGAGGCTGTTCGCCAGTAATTGCCCATGTGGTCAAAGCAAACCTTGGATGTTACATCCAGGTTCCGGACCATGCGGCGCAGTTCAAGCAATTGCTCCCGGGGATCAAGCAGGGTGATCTGCCCCTGGTTGACCTGGTCGGACATCGGTGTGCCGGGAGCCGGCCTGAAGGGCCGGGAGCGGATATAGTGGGGATTGACCTCACTGAGGACCCGGGCGGTATTTTCGGCGTGTTGCTCTGTCATCTCCTTGCCGCCAAGGCCGGGCATCCAGTATTCCGATACCTGAAAGCCGGCTTTCATGGCCTTTTTACCCCCTTCAATATGGCCTTGCGCCGTTACGCCTTTTTTGATTTGCTTGAGCAGGGCATCATCTCCGGTTTCAAGGCCCAGGTGGAGCCGGTTGAGACCTGCTGCGCGTATGGCTTTCAAATCCTCAATTGACCGCTGGGCCAGGGTCCGGGCCCTTGCATAGGTGGTGACTCTTTCAATGGAGGGAAAGGTTTGCTTAAGATAGATCAGTGCCGCAATCAGGTCCTGGGGCGGCATGATCAAGGAGTTGCCGTCCTGTACAAATGCGGTCTTTTCGCCCACCGCCATCCACTGGATCAGCATATCCGCACCCGGATGGTGGTTTAAGCCAGGGGCTTTGTCAAGCAATGCCAGAATAGCCTCCCGGGTGACCTGGCCGCCGTGCCCCAGGGCTTTTGATTCAGCCTGGAGATCGACAACAAGTTGTGCCATGGCATTGATGTCGGCTTTAATTTCCTCCAGGGGTCTGAGGTTAAATTTTTTTCCCTTATACATGGTACAGAAGGTGCAGTGGTTCCAGGGACAGTTGCGGGTAAAGCGGACCAGCAGGGAAGCGCTGCCCCCTTCACTGGGCGGGCGGTATATGCCGGTTTCAAACGGGTAGTCTTGGCTCATCATTACATCCTGTAATCTTGATTGTCGATTATTATAAAATGCTGATCATATTCCGGAAGTCAACCCATTGCAAAGAATTGGCGGGCAATCATTGATCCAACCTGCCTGCAGTTCAATATCAATTTTGAATGGCGCATGCGGAATATAATTTTTTTACCTGGCCCGGGTTTTATGGTAAATTTCAATGGATTTTGAATTTTTAAAAAAAACCGGAGATGTCCCCATGAAAAAAGACCGTATCACCACCACCACCAAAGCTGCTGAAACAATTAAAACCGATCTTCTGGTTTATTTTGCCGTGGAGGCAAAGGGCAAAATGCCTGCATGCGATGCCGCTGTAGAGCCCCAGGTTAAAAAGGCGTTTGAGTTGAAGGATTTTTCCGGCAAGGCTGCAGAACAGATATTGTTTTACCCGCCGCCCGGGTCAAACATCTCTGCCCTCCGGGTTCTGGTCTTAGGTACAGGCCCTGTGAATAAGGAAAAGGAGACAGGGGCTGCCCTGGACATGCTGCGGGAGGCCGGGGGAGAAGTTGCCAAGGTGTGTGCATCGGTGAAGGCTAAGGATGTGGCTGTCTGTCTGCCGACTTCAAAGCATCTCTCCCCGGCCATAAGTGATCCGGAACTCTCTGCGGGTGCCCTGGCCGAAGGCATTATCCTTGGAGATTACCGGTTTGAAAAATATAAGGAAAGCACCAAAAAGAAAACCGATTATCCCGGCCTTGGTGCCATAGAATTTGTATGCAAAGATGATCCTGATATCGTATGCCAGGGTATTGAAAAGGCAAAAAATTCAGCCTTTGCCGCCTGTACGGCACGGGATATGGCCAATGAGCCGGGCAATCACTGGACTTCTGCCGATTTTGCGGTATATGCCAAACAGCTTGCCGCACAGACCGGACTGGGTTACCGGTGTCTGGAAAAAAAGGAGATGGAACAGATGGGCATGGGGGGGATTCTTGCCGTCAACCAGGGGTCCTATGTACCGGCACGCATGGTGGTCCTTGAATATTTGCCGGAAAACAGAACGGAAACCATTCTCCTTGTGGGCAAGGGGTTGACCTTTGATTCCGGGGGCATCAGCATCAAGCCGTCTGAGGGTATGCAGGAGATGAAATACGATATGTGCGGCGGTGCGGCGGTGATGTGCGCCATGCAGGCCGTGGCCCTGGATAAGCCCGATGTGGGGGTTGTGGCCATCGTTCCTGCCACGGATAATATGCCCGGGTCCAGGGCCATTCACCCCGGAGACATTATCACCCACTACAACGGGGTAACCAGTGAGGTGATCAACACCGATGCCGAAGGCCGCCTTATCCTGGCCGACGCCCTGGCCTGGGGCATTGAAACTTTTGAGCCCACCTGTGTACTTGACGCAGCGACCCTGACGGGCGCGGTCATCATCGGCCTTGGCCATCATTATACCGGGCTTGTGTCCAACAATGACGCCCTGGTCAAAGCGGTTGAGGCGGCCGGGAATCTGGCCGGGGAACCTGTCTGGCGACTGCCCTTGAATAAAAATTATGAAAAACAGATTGAATCCAAGGTGGCGGACATTAAAAACACCGGGGGGAAACCGGCCGGCACCATAACTGCGGCCGCGTATCTGTCAAATTTTGTGGGCAAAACCCCCTGGGCGCATCTGGACATTGCAGGCACGGCATGGGATTTTACTAAAAAGGCGTATATTCCCAAAGGGCCTTCGGGAACCGCCACCAGAACATTTATTAACTTGGTGCGAAACTGGAAAACAGGCAAAGTAAAATAGTTCAAACCGCCTTAATGGCCTGGTATCGGGCCAATTGCCGGCAGCTTCCCTGGCGCGGGGATATCCCCGTGTACCGGGTATGGGTCTCCGAGGTGATGCTTCAGCAGACCCAGGTTAAAACCGTGATCCCCTATTATCACAAGTTCATGGCAACCTGGCCTGATCTTAAAGACCTTGCTGCCGCAGACCTTGAAACCGTGCTTAAGGCCTGGGAGGGCCTTGGGTATTATGCCAGAGCAAGAAACCTTCACAAGGCTGCCGGTATTGTGGTCCGTGATATGGGTGGCATTATTCCGGATGATTATAAGGGGTTTAAGAATCTTCCGGGTGTGGGGGATTATATTGCTTCGGCTGTGCTCTCCATTGCCGGGTCAAAGCCCCATGCCGTGGTGGACGGAAATGTCAAGCGGGTCCTGGCAAGGCTTTTGTGCGTTGACACGCCTGTAAATCACAGCGCTGCCCATAACGCATACAAGGCCATTGCCGCAAGTTTGTTGTATGAAAAAGATCCCGGCACATACAACCAGGCGATCATGGAGCTTGGCGCCCTGGTCTGTACCCCTAGACGTCCGGATTGCGACGCATGCCCCCTGGTCCGGGAATGTTGCGCCTGCGAACAGCAGGCAACAGCTCTTTTCCCCAGGCGCACGGAGAAAAAAAAGGTGCCCACGGTTCATATTGCCGCCGGCATTGTCAGGAAAAACGGAAAAGTCCTGATCACCCGAAGAAAACTGGACGGGCTTTTGGGCGGATTATGGGAATTTCCCGGCGGCAAGGTGGAACCCAAAGAGTCCCCTGAACAGGCGTGCATCCGTGAGATCCGGGAAGAAACCGGTGTTGAGACCGGAAATCTGCAATTTTTAACCCGGGTTTTTCATGCATACACCCATTTTAAAATAGAAATGGATGTATTCTTCTGCGATTATCTCTCGGGCCGGGTGACTCTCAATGGTCCCATTGACCATAAATGGGTCCGTGTAGACGAGCTTCACCGGTTTCCTTTCCCCCGGGCCAATCTTAAATTCATGGAATTGATCTGCGTTTGAGCGGGATTACCTGCGTGAAATATTCATCCGCATGCTGCTGCATCCGGGCTAAAGCGTTTGACAATCGACTCCTGCCTAAATATAAGAAAGACGAAGTCGACGGGTGGGTAAAAGCTGGCGGTGCGGCTGATCGCAATAAAAAGGATTCGGAAGAATGATTACGGACTACCATGCAATCTACTACGCGCATGAATTGAGCCGGGTCGGCGGCACCGGTGTCGACCGCCTTGGCCGTGCGCTATTTGATGCATGTGTAGACCTGAATCCTCACCAGGATGAATACGGTTGGGAGGATGGCGAAGGGCTCTCACCGACCCATCGCGAATTCCGCCAGGCGACCGGACTGGGCAAGACGCGCCTGATCTATGTCAAAGGAACCGACGATTCCAGGCGGCATCCGAAAATGAAGGCGCTGATCGGCGAGGCCAGTTCCGAACTGATCCGCCGCCGCGTCAACTCTCCCGAAGAATTGCTCTCCGCCGTCTATGCCAGTCTTGTCAAGCTTCTGGAAGAGCAGGAACTGATCCGCTTTACCCCCTTCGATGCCTCCTTCTGTCGCAACGCCACGCTGGAGGATCTGGATCTGGAAGGCATTTCTCGGTTTCTGTTGTTGGCCCGGCGTGGACGCAGCTTCCCCCTGCCCGAGGACACGCCGCCTGAGGATGTGCTGTCCCACCTGAATCTGCTCGACAAGGGGCGGCCTACTCATGCCGCCGTCCTGCTTTTTGGTAAAAAACCACAACGCTTTCTAATCACCTCCGAGGTCAGGTGCGCCCATTTTCACGGCTTCGAGGTGGAAAAGCCTATTCCCTCGTATCAGGTCTACAAGGGAACGCTCTTCGAACTTATTCAACAGGCCAAGGATTTTGTGCTCTCAAAAGTCGATCTCTGGACGGGTGACCGCTCCCAAGGCGTACAGGTGCCTACGGCTTACGAAATCCCGCAGGAGGTGGTGTCCGAGGCCATCGTCAACGCGATTTGCCACCGCGACTACACCAGCAACGCCAGCGTCCAGGTGATGCTGTTCAAGGACCGGCTGGAGATCTGGAATCCGGGTAGCATGCCGCCCGGCCTGACGCTGGAAAAGCTCAAACAGCCGCACCATTCCGTCCCGGCCAACCCGCTGATTGCCGAGCCGCTCTATCTGACCAAAAACATCGAACGCATGGGAACCGGCATCCGAGACATGATTCAGCGTTGCCGGCAAGCCGGGCTTCCGGAGCCGATCATCCATCTTGATGCGGGCGAGTGGGTGACAACTATCCGACGAAAACCTGGCGTCTTTCTAACATCGCCCCAGTCAGGGGCCCAGTCAGGGGCCCAGTCAGGGGCCCAGTCAGGGGCCCAGTCGATTGAAGTGTTGAAAATACTCGCTGTGGAGAATGAGATTTCAGCCAATATTTTAGCGGAAAAGCTTGGATTGCAGTCAAAAACGGGCGCATTCAAGCGCACCTTGCAGGATTTGCTGAAACAACAGCAAATTGAATATACGCTTCCGGACAAGCCCAGCAGCCGACTGCAGAAATACCGTCTTACCGCCAAAGGCAACGCCATTTTAAAGCAACTGAATCAGGAGAACCCATAACATGCCAAGCGCCGAACAACTTCGCAGCCGCCTGTGGATGCTGGTTGGCGGAAAACAGTATGTCACCTTCATCGAGCCGCACGGTCTTTTGTACGAAGGCCCCGCCAGCGAGAAGGTTCTGTTCCACAAGCGGATCAAGGATGTCGAGCAACGGTTGAAAGACCCGACCGTGATCCTCAACAGCTTCATCCTTTCCTGGACGCGATACCCGCAACTGAAATGGGATAACACACAGGACGAGCTCGAGGATATGCACGTGCTGTTCATGACCAATGACCGGGACAGATATATTGACAAGCTGTTTGCCCGGCTGAGGGGGATGGTGAAATGAGCAGCGGAATTAAAAGAATTGATTCTATGAAAAATTTGGCAGTCTTTCAGGATTTTCATTAGGCATCCTCCGTGAAGGATAAAGACAAGAATGTCGCTGAATTTAAAAAAATTAATATATTATATGGTCGCAACTATTCTGGCAAAACAACCGTTTCACGAATATGGAGAGCTCTTGAGACCGGATTTCTTTCAAATAAATATACATCTGCTGAATTTCAGATGAGCTTTAAAGATGGAACTAATGTTACCCATAATTTCTTGGCTGGACATGGTCGAGTTGTTCGAGTTTTCAACGAAGATTTTGTTCGGGATAATCTGCGATTCATCTCGGATCCTGACGACAGCATCGAACCGTTCGCCATTCTTGGAGACGACAACAACAAAATCGAGAAGGAAATAGAAGCGCTTGAAGGTGAGATTGGCTCAAAGCAGGAGGGAAAAGAGACAGGTTTATATGCCGAGAAGAAAAAAGCGATCTCAGATTTCGATGTCGTTAGAGGTAATCATAAAACAGCCACCGATGACCTAGATAAACAATTAGGCGACAAGGCGACCGACAGGAAAATCGGCATTAAGTATAACCCGGAGCGTTTTGGAGACCAAAATTACAATATTCAAAAACTTAAAACTGATATTGGAATAGTTCAAAACGTAAACTATCAACTGCCAACCGATGAGCATCTGGCACAATGTGAAAAATTGATCTCTGAAAAGACACTCCTGCAGGAAAGATGACATCCTCAACCCAAAGTCATTTGAAAAACCCGAAGATGACTCTGGCGACCTGGTTGCCGTATGGGGTTCATATAATAAGATTCGGAACGAATCCGATGAGTTTTCAAACTCGTTAAGTACGGAGCATCCAAAAGCAAAAAAGGCGTTACGGCTCAAGGAAGTATCAGACTATCTCGTCACCATCCAATACCAAAATCAGTTTGCTGCCATTGAAGACCTCAAGGACAAGCTCAATAAAGCCGAGCAAGAAAAGAAACGCATTGAAGCAGACCTCCGTCATAAACAAGAGCTGATTACAGCCAAAAAGCGCGAACTGAACGACGAGGAAAAGGGCGCAAGGAAGGTCAATGAATATTTGAACAACTTCTTCGGGCACCAGTTTCTCACGATAGAGGCCAAGAAAGATAAAGTTGTTGGGGAGGAATCCAAGCGTATCAGGTTTGAAATCATTCGGGACGGCAAGAAGGCTTACCACCTGAGTGAAGGCGAATGCAGCTTGCTGGCATTTTGCTATTTTCTGGCAAAACTTGACGATATTGATACCAAGGATTCAAAGCCGATCATCTGGATTGACGATCCGATCTCATCGCTCGATGGGAATCATATCTTTTTCGTTTACAGCTTGCTAAGCACTGAGGTTGTTTCCAGCGGAAGATTCGAACAGTTGTTTGTATCAACACACAATCTTGATTTTTTAAAATATTTAAAGAGACTGAGCGGAAAATTTATCGACGTAGATGGCAAGAAGAAGGACTATCAAAAAGGCTATTTTATAATTACCCGGCAAGATAAAACATCCACCATCGGAGTAATGCCACATTATTTGAAAGAATACGTAACCGAATTCAATTATCTTTTCCATCAAATACACAAGTGCGCAGCAATCGACTTTATTGACGACACCAACTACACAACTTTCTACAACTTCGGAAACAACGCTAGAAAGTTTTTCGAGGTTTACCTCTATTACAAGTACCCAGACCAAGGTATGATGGAGGAAACTCTACGCCTTTTCTTCGGCGAGGAAAAGATACCTGCCGTTTTAACGGACAGAATCAATAACGAATATTCGCATTTGTGTGGTGTTTTCGAGCGTGGGGCAACACCTATTGAAGTGCCAGAGATGCAGACCGCAGCGCGACAAATCATTGCAAGGCTGAAAGAAGATAGGGATCAGTATTTGGCTTTGCTCAATAGTGTTGGAGAGAACAAAGAACACCTCGAAGGAAAGGCTGTGACAACCGAGGGGGCTCCATGAAAATCCTTCATACATCCGACTGGCACATCGGCCGCACTCTTTACGGCAGAAAACGCTACGAGGAATTCGAGGCCTTTCTGACCTGGCTGGCTGAAACGATTCAGCAAAATGAAATTGATGCCCTTCTGGTGGCGGGTGATGTCTTTGACACCAGCGCTCCAAGCAATCGCGCCCAGGAGCTCTATTACCGGTTCCTGTGCCAGGTGGCCGCCTCATCCTGTCGGCATGTTGTCGTTGTCGCGGGCAACCACGATTCGCCCTCCTTTCTGAATGCTCCCAGGGAGCTGCTCAAAGCCCTGGATGTCCACGTGGTCGGTAGCAGCACGGAATCCGCGGAAGACGAAGTGCTGGTACTCCGTAATGAGCAGGACGCTCCGGAATTGATTGTCTGTGCCGTGCCCTATCTCCGAGACAGGGATATCCGCGTGGCGGAAGCGGGGGAGAGCGTCGAGGAGAAGGAGCGGAAATTGATTGACGGCATCCGCACCCATTACGCCGCCGTCGCTGCCTTGGCTGAACAGAAGCGCGAGGAACTCGGGGCCGATATTCCCATCATTGGCACGGGACATCTGTTCACCGCTGGCGGACAAACCGTCGATGGTGATGGCGTGCGCGAACTCTATGTGGGCTCCCTGGCCCATGTGACAGCCGGGATTTTTCCTGCCTGCTTCAACTATCTGGCGCTGGGGCACCTCCACGTCCCGCAAAAGGTGAACGGCTCCGAAATCATACGGTACAGCGGCTCTCCATTGCCCATGGGGTTTGGAGAGGCAAAACAGCAGAAGAGCGTTTGCCTGGTTGCCTTTGATCAGATAGAGGGTCACAGCACAGCTGCATCCGTACAACTGATCGACGTGCCGGTGTTTCAAAGGCTTGAGCGCGTCAAGGGAGACTGGGACGGCATCTCATCCCGCATCCTTGAATTATCGGCAACGGACGACCCAAATCGATCAGGGGCCTGGCTTGAAGTCATTTATGACGGCATTGAGGTCATTGGCGACCTGCGTGAGCGCCTGGAGGCTGCAATTTCAGGCACCCGGATGCAAATCCTCCGGATAAAGAACAACCGCATCATCGACCGCGTGCTGGGACAAATCCATGCAGAGGAAACACTCGACGACCTGAATGTGAACGACGTGTTCGAACGATGCCTTGCCGTTCATGAGGTGCCTGAAGAGCAGCGGCCGGAGCTGCTTCGGGCCTACCAGGAAACGGTCTCGTCTCTCTATGAAGACGATGTGCAGGCCGAATAGAGAGGCTGTCGATGAGAATACTGCAGGTACGCTTCAAGAATCTGAACTCACTGGTCGGCGAATGGCAAATCGACCTGATGCACCCGGCCTTCGCGTCTGACGGCATCTTCGCCATCACCGGCCCCACCGGCGCGGGGAAGACCACGATCCTTGATGCTATTTGCCTCTCCCTTTATGGGCGGACGCCTCGCCTGAACAAGGTCACCAAGAGCGGAAACGAAATCATGTCCCGCCAGACCGGGGAATGCTTTGCCGAGGTGACCTTCGAAACTCAGTCTGGGCGTTACCGCTGTCACTGGAGCCAACACCGGGCACGCAAGAAGCCGAATGGCGAACTCCAGGCCCCGAAACACGAAATTGCCAATGCCGATTCCGGGGAGATCTTTGAATCCAAGATCAGAGGTGTAGCCGACCAGATCGAGTCAGCTACCGGCATGGACTTTGATCGTTTCACCCGATCCATGTTGCTGGCCCAGGGCGGCTTCGCCGCGTTTCTTCAGGCGGCACCGGATGATCGGGCTCCGATCCTGGAGCAGATAACGGGCACAGAGATCTACAGCCGGATATCCATCCGTGTCCATGAGCGCCGGCGCGGGGAGCGGGAAAAATTGAACCAGCTCCAGGCTGAAACAGCAGGTATCGTGATTCTTGAGCCGGAGCAGGAACAAGAGATTGGGCAGGCACTCGAGACAAAGCAGAAGGAAGAGACAGACCTTGCCGCCAAATCCGCTGAGACCGGGAAGGCCATTGCCTGGCTCACCACCATCGACGGGCTGAAGACGGAAATCATCAATCTGGCCGATGAAGCGAGCAAGCTGCAGGGCGATATCGAGGCCTTCAAACCGGATCGTGAAAAGCTGGGCCGGGCTTTGAGTGCCGCCTCACTGGACGGCGCATACGCAACGCTCACCGCCATCCGCAAACAGCAGGCGCATGACAGAGCTGGCTTGAAAGCGGAGGAAGAGGCTCTTCCCGGACTGGAATCCTTTGCCAGGCAAGAGGCCGAGGCACTGAAATCGGCTGAGCAACAAACCGCTCGGACTAAAGAAGATCTGAAATCGGCAGCGCCTGCATTGCAGAAGGTTCGCTTCCTTGATCAGAAACTTGCCGATCAGAAAAAGGCTGTTTCCGAAGGAGATGCGGTCTCTGAGAGGGATGCGGCAAAGATTGATGCAGACAAAAAAGCCTTGATCGAAGCGCAGAAAAAACGATCCAGAGCTCAGGAGACGCTGGCGCTTGTGGACCGCTACATCAAGGCGCATGCACAGGATGAATGGCTGATCAGCGGTCTGGCCGGCGTTGAAGAACAGTTCGGCGGCCTGATCTCCAAGCAAAAAGAAATCGTCCAAAAAGAGGCGGATCAAGAAGCGTCCACGACAGCTCGGGAACTGGCCACAAAGTCACTCGAACACTGTCAGAAGCAATCCGGCATTCGGAAGCAGGAGCTGGAGGACGCCTCAAAACAGCTTCAGGAGGGCAAGGATGGTTTGAGGCAGTTGCTGGGAGACCGCTTGTTGCGGGAATACCGCACCGAGAAGGACACCCTGCTGCGTGAAATGGCCTTCCTGACCAAAATTGCGGAGCTTGAAGATCACCGGGCAAAACTGGAAGACGGCAAGCCCTGTCCTCTTTGCGGCGCAACCGAACACCCCTTTGCGGAAGGGAATGTACCCATCCCCGATGAAACCGAACAGAAGATCGACGCCCTGACCAGGCTGATCAGCAAAGCCGAGGACCAGGAATCCGCCATCAAGCAACGCGAAGAAGCTGAAACTCTGGCCCGTAAAAATCTGACGAAGGCTGAAAAGCTGGAGTCAGCAGCGGCTAATGATAAGAAGGCCGCTGAGAACGCCCTGGCCGAGGTGAAGGACGGCCTGGTGAAACTCCGTGCCGATTTTGCCGAACGCATGCAGGCCGTCTCTACCAAACTCCTGCCCCTTGGTATTGCGGAGATCCCTGAAACGGACATTTCATCACTGATCCAATCCCTCAAGGCGCGGCTGAAGGCGTGGCAGACCCAGGTCAAGAAAAAGGCGGACATCGAGAAACAGATTGCCGACATCGACAGTGAGGTGAATCGCCTGGATGCGGTTATTGAAACCCAAAGCACCGCCCTGGCCGAAAAGCTGGAGCGTCTGGATACCTTGAAAAAGGAACTCGCCGCCGGAAGTAAAGCGCGTAACGCACTATACGGCGACAAGAATCCCGACGATGAGGAGCGCCGTTTAAACAAGGCGGTTTCTGATGCCGAAGCTGCCGAAAAACAGGTCAGAGAACGGCACAATGAACTTCAGCAAAAATCGAATACCGCAAAGGCCCATGTCGAATCTCTGAAGAAACGTATCGACCTGCGAGAGCCGGAACGGAGAGGTCTTGAAACTGAATTCTCCGCAGCGCTCGCGCCCGTTGGTTTTTCAGATGAAGAACAGTTTTTGGCGGCCGTATTGCCCTCTGAATATCGGGCGGTGCTGACGGCCAGGGCCAAGGATCTGGATGAGCGTCAAACAGATCTCAAAGCCAGGCAGAAGGATCGGGAAATGCGCTTGACCACCGAGATGGCCCGAAAGATCACCGACAAGTCGCTGGAAGAGCTCGAGCCCCAATTCAAGGAACACCAGGAGGTCCTGAAACAACTGCGCGACATCATTGCCGGTCTCAAGCACAAGTTAAGTGAGAATATCGCTGCAAAAGAGCGGATAAAGGAAAAGCAGACAGCTATCGAGGCCCAGAAGCTGGCTAACTTGAAGATGAATCAGCTGGCGCAGCCATTCAGGGTAAACGTATTTAAATTGTATTGACTCCAAAAACTTTCATGAGGTATAAATTATACCTTTATGCAAAATTTTGTGGTGATCAAGACCGTCCTATCGAAATCAAAAACAAGGAAAACAAAAATTGGAGGGGACCAATGGGAATTAAATTAAAAATAGGAATGCTGGTGGCCTTGTCAATTTTAACAATGTTGATTATTGGTGGAGGCGCTGCCTGGGTTATATCATCAGTGGCTGATAGTTCAGAGAAGATTGTGACTGCTTTTGGAAAAGTGAATGCCCTCATTTCCCAATTACAAAACTCCGGTAAAAACGTTTCTCTTACTTTAAACGCAGACAGGGATGCTTATCAGGCATATGTCGCCCAATTAGAGGCAAAAGGGACACATGATGCCGAGGCTATAAACAAAGCAGATGCAAGTAATCTGGAAAATATCCAGCAGGTTCATGACCGGATCAAGAGCGCTTCAGCAACCTTTAGCCAAGAAATGCTTAACACCTATAATGAATTCCAAAAATTGTTTCCCGAATGGCAGGCATTAAGTCGGGAAACGATTGCTCTGTGCCATGAATACAGTGAAACCTATGGTACCCGGAAGGAAATTATAGGAACTGCCGAAAAATCATTTTCGTCAATGCGGGCATTGATGAATGAGATCACAGAAATGTTTGAAGCTAAAATAGCCGCTTCCTCCGAGAATAGTCTGAGATACGCAACAGCTGTTAATTTTGTGGTCAATGCAGATCGTGATGCCTATCAGGCTATGGAGGCAAGAATACGGGCAACGTTTGCGCAGGATTTGAAAATCCTTGCTTCTTATGACTCTGATAATGCTGAAAACATTGAACAGGTTGGCCAACGGATGGGGAAAGCTTCTGCTGAATATGATCAAGCAATGATGGATAAATATACTGAGTTTAAAGGGTTTTATGAAACCTGGAAAACTGCCAGTCGTGAAGCCATAAAGCTTAGCCGTACTTTAAAGGAGAACCGCGACAAACTGAACAAAATTGAAATCGCTTCTTTGGATAAGTTCAGTGAAACCCGTGATGTGATCGACGTCATAGGGACTCAAAGTGATGAGCTGTCGCAAAGTTATATTTCGTTAGCACAGGAAGAGGCTGAAAAGGTTAATCGGCTGGCGATAGAATCTAAAGACACTGTTTCGTCAATGATGAAGGCATCTACCATATTGTTTGTTGCCGTTTTATTAGTTCTGATAGCTGTATCTGTTGTTGTAGTCAAGGCAATCGTAAAACCAATAAATAATACAGCAGGCGGCCTTAAAGATATTGCAGAAGGAGAAGGTGATTTGACGATCCGCCTGCCAGTCTCAACCAAGGATGAAGTCGGTCTGTTATCAGAAAGTTTTAATAAATTTATTGAAAGGCTGCACCAAATGATAACAGATATAAAACAGGATGTAGAAACCCTTTCATCATCATCAACAGAGATGGCCTCAATTGCTGATGATATGTCAAACAGCGCAGATCAAACATCCCAGCGTGCAAATGCTGTTGCCGCAGCGGCAGAGGAAATGAACTCTAACATGAGTTCCGTGGCAGCGGCAATGGAAGAATCCAGTATTAACCTGAATACCGTTGCCAGTGCAGCAGAAGAGATGAACTCAACCATAAACGAAATAGCCGGGAGTGCAGAAAAAGCACGAAGCATAACCTTGAATGCCGTGTCTAAAGCAGATGAGTCCACAACCATCATAAACGAATTAAGCAACTCTGCCAACGCCATTGGTAAAGTGGTGGAGACGATTACCGATATATCCGAACAGGTGAATCTTCTCTCTTTAAATGCAACCATTGAAGCGGCAAGAGCAGGAGAGGCAGGAAAAGGATTCGCAGTTGTTGCAAGTGAGATTAAAGATCTTGCAAAGCAGACATCCGAGGCGTCTTTGGATATCAAAAAAAGGATTGAAGATATACAGCAAAGTTCTGCAATCTCTCTGAGCAGCATTGAAGAAATTTCAGCGGTCATTGCTGATGTAAACGATATCGTTTCTACAATTGCTACGGCGGTCGAAGAACAGTCTTCAGCGACACGTGAAATTGCCCAGAATATTGCTCAAGCCTCCAGCGGTATTGAAGAAGTTAACTCAAATGTGAATCAGAGTTCAGCGGTCTCAGCAGAAATTGCTCAGGATATTACGGGAGTGAATGACTCATCAGGAGAAATCGCTGAAAGAAGCGGCCAGGTCAAACTTAGTGCTGAAGAACTTTCCAAGCTTGCTGCCAGACTCGATGAAATGGTTGGCCGATTTAAAATATAGATTTGAATCATGATCGCCTCATCCAGAAAGATTTACCCAACTCAAGCAGATGAAAATCGGTTTTGCTTTCCACCTGTTTTTTTTTAAATCCGTACAGGCGCTATCATGATGAAATCGGCAACAATTCATGGTAAGGTGGAGCCTTTTTACAGCGCAGTAATACTTTGAAAGCTATAAATTATAAGTAGAAAGGTTTTGAACCCCATGGGTTATGAAATTATACTCCAAGACGCCCCGAAAAATTATACCTTTGACCAGGATAAGATCATCTCTCCTTCAGAAACTGTCCGGCGGTTCCGGGAAAAGGCCGCTGCCCTGGACCTTGACATTTTAAGCCGGACCCGGCGCATCGACAACGGCCGCCTGGATATTCCGGTGTTTTACAGTGAGTGTGGTGCGGATGCAAAACGGGTGACCGGCACCAATAAACAGATGGGCAAAGGCGGAACACCGGAACAGTCCGAGGCCAGTGCCGTCATGGAACTGGTGGAACGGTTCAGCTTTTTTTCCTTTGCCGAAGATGAAAAAAACTTTATCCATGCCACGCCTGAGCAGCTTGGCGAAAAGGCCCTGGATTATGCCCTGATCACCCAGTCCGTCCATGACGATGAAGCCGAGGCATTAAAGGTTAAACCCATATTTGATTCTTTGCCCCTCCAATGGACCAAAGGTTATGATCTGACCGATAAAAAAGAGGTGAATATCCCCTTTAACTGGTTTTATATGATCAATGAATTCAACGGTCCAAGTGCGGGCAACTGTACGGAAGAAGCGTTGACCCAGGGCATTTGTGAGCTTGTGGAGCGTCACGTCAGCTCCCGGGTATCCCGGGAAAAATTAAAGGTGCCCGGCATCCGTCTGGACTCTTTTAAAGATCCCCTTATCCGGGAACTTCTTGCCAAATATGAAACCCAGGGTATCCGGATTTATGCAAGCGATCTCTCCCTTGACACGGGCATTCCCACCATAGCGGTGCTGGCCTGGGACCCGGCCACCTTTCCGGATACAAGCGAGATCGTATGGACCGCAGGCACGGCCCCGTCCCCGGAAAAAGCCATGGGCCGGGCCCTGACCGAAGTGGCCCAGCTTGCCGGGGACTTTAATTCCGGGTCCAATTATGTGGCATCCGGTCTGCCGAAATTCACGGATATAGACGCGGCCCGTTATATCACCCATCCTGAAACCATGGTGGATGCCGCGGATCTGCCGGACCTGTCTGCGGACAACATGAAGGTGGAAGTGGAAAACCTGATCCGGATTCTGGCGGACAAAGGCTTTCATCTGCTCTCCATTTGCACCACCCATCCCGGCCTGGATATCCCGGCCTATTACACCATAATGCCGGGCGCCCATTTCAGGGAGCGGGCTGACGAGGCCAGCGTGGGCATGTTTGCCGCCCGGCTGATCACGGAAAATTCCCATCCCATATTGGCCATAGACCAGCTGGATGAACTGGAATCACTCATCCCGGGGCAATACTACACCAGTTTCTACAAAGGATTGATGTTCAGCGCCCTGGAAGAGGGCGAAGATGCCATAAAACAGTTCCGGGCGGCCCTTGAGCGCGGGCCTGCCAGGCGCAATCTGCCTGATATCTGTTCCCATATGGCTGCGGCCCAGAAAGATTTGGGACTGTTGGACCCGGCCCTTGAGACATGTCAAATAGGCCTTAATGCCGATCCCCAGCGCCCTGACATCCTGAACACCGCCGGTGCCTGCTGTTTTATGAAAAAGGATTTTAAAACCGCTGTTACCTATTTTGAAAGAGCCCTGGATGTGGACCCAAGCCTGGCCATCAATTATGCCAATATGGGGTCCTGTTACCGGGAACTCAAAGAACCGGTGCTTGCAATCAAATTTTATGAAATGGCTTTAACAATAGACCCAAGCATTGAATTTGCACGGGATAATATTAAAAAATTAAAAAAATAGCCTGCGTCATGTTCAGAAAAAAAACACCAGCCTGGAAAACACATTGTGTCTCCACGGATAAAGTGTTGTCCAGGATTGCGCCGGGCATGCACATTTTTATCGGCACGGGAACCGCCGAACCCAGAACCCTTGTGAATGCGCTGATGAGCGCCGAAGGCTGCAATCTGGAGGACCTGACCCTGATCCAGTTGCTCAGTTTCGGAGATGCCGTATCCTATAACGCACTGGAATCCCACAGGTACCGCCTGAAGACCTTTTTTTCCGGGTGGGTGTCGGCCCAGGCCATCACCGCAGGCCGGGTGGATCTGATTCCGGCCCGGTTTTCCAAGATTCCTTTGCTCATGAAAGAAGGACTGATACCCATTGATGTGGCTTTTCTCCAGATCACCCCGCCCAATGAAAACGGCTATTGCAGCTTTGGTCTTGGTGTGGATGTGGCCAGACAGGTGATGAAGCAGGCCGATTTTGTTGTGGCTGAGATCAATGAACACACTCCCTTTACCCTCGGGGACACCTTTGTTCATATAAGTGAATTTCACATGCTGGTCCAGGCCCGGGTTCCACCCCTTTATTTTCCAAGATACCCCGTGGCGCCGGTGTTTGACAAAATCGCTGAAAATGCCGCCTCGGTGATTGATGACGGATCATGCATTGCCTTTACCTACGGTCCCATTTACGAGGCCCTGGCCCGGCACCTGGCAAAGAAAAGAAACCTGGGCATTCATACGCCGTTTTTCACGGATGCGCTCATGGAACTTGCTGAAAGCGGGGCGGTTACCAACCGGGAAAAGGGCATGTTCCTGGGCCGGTCTTTGACCACCTATGCCCTGGGCTCCAAAAAACTGATGGCGTGGCTCGACAAAAATCCCATGGTGGAGTTCCAGGGCATTGACAAGATATTCAATCCGTTGCAGATCGGGCGTAACAAAAAATTTGTCATGGTCCTGCCGGTGCGGCGGGTGGCCCTGTCGGGCCGAGTGGCTCTTTACGCGAAATCTGCCAATATTTCCGCAGATCCGGGCCAGATTGCAGACATACTGAACGGTGCCGAACTCTCCCAGGGCGGGTATAATCTTGTGGCCCTTCCCAGCCGGAACAGGGATGGCGCGCCAAATATCCGTCTGTTTCTGGATGATACCCCGGACCAGCTCAGTTTTCCGGAATGCATTGACCTTGTGGTCACGGAATACGGGGTGGCCCACATCAGGGGCAGAAGCCTGCGGGAACGGGCCCAGGCCCTGATTGAGATCGCCCATCCCGAAGACCGCACAGAGCTAGTGGAAGGCGGCAAAAAAGAGAACCTGCTTTACCCGGACCAGATGTTCATTGCCGATTCGGCCCATTTTTATCCCAAGGAGATCGAAACCATCCATACGTTCAAAGATGATCTGCAGGTTCGGTTCAGGGCCATCAAGCCGTCGGATGAAGAGCAGATGCGCAGGCTGTTTTACCGATTTTCCGATAACGCCATTTACTACCGTTACTTTTCACCCATCAAAGCCATGCCCCATGCCAAAATGCAGGCCTATGTGAATGTGGATTACAGAGAGGTGCTGTCCGTGGTGGGCCTTGTGGGTGAACCCGGCAACCAGACCATCATTGCCGAGGCACGTATTGCCAAGCATCCGGACAAGCCGTTCATGGATATGGCCTTTGTTGTGGACGAGGCCTACCAGGGTTTTGGCATTGCCTCCTTTCTCTTGAAGATGCTTACCCGTTTGGCAAAGGAGCGCGGGGCCGTGAAAATCACCGCAGATGTTCTCTCCTCCAACCGGGCCATGCTCAAGGTGTTTGAAAAAGGCGAATACCCGCTGACCGCCAAACTTGACGGTGGCGCTTACGCCATCAGCATAGATCTGACAAAACCCGGCTGATCATACCTGTTCTATTTAAATAGTTATGAGTTTTTCCTCTGACTTTAAAATTTGTGTTAAGGGCTCTCCCCAGTATTTTATTTCGATATTTAACCCTCTTATTGAAACAGTGTTAATTTATCTTGTGTGTGCCCAGATGAAACCCCTTGCGGATGCAGCCGAAAACCGCCCACAATCAACGCCTGTGGCATGCAGGACAGACCCGCTATTCGATCCGTTCGTAGGACAAGGTCGTACCGCGAGGGATGTATACGTACTATAGAAAGGTGTCCCCGACCACGGTGAGATGGTAACAAAGAGCATCAGCCTCGTTGGAAACGATGAAGAACTCACCCTGAGGGTCGTGAAAACGCTCTTGGCAATTGTTTACAAACGTCAAGACCCCATTGCTCACGATCTCCTCGTTGTATAGCGACAAGAAGATGTTCCCCTTGATCTCGATGGTTGCGCAGGTATCGCTTCGGGATCGCCAACGACCTTGCAGTTTGTCGACTTTGCTGACGGAGGGGGCGGCAGTCTTCACCGCGTCAAATTCGCCGCCCGCCTTATTCATCTCCGGTTGTCCCGTCGAACAAGCTGCCACGGCAAGAAGCAGGATGAACGCAAGGAAGGCCAGACAGCATGGGCTATCGTTGATAGACGGTGAGTAACGCATCGAATATTTTCCGGTTCTGGGTTGGCGTGGCCTATGCACGGCTTTCGTCATCGTCCTCCAGGTTCGGCGTCCCACGCAGGGTAGAGAGTCATTGGTTTTCAGGCCGAGCCCAAACACATTCGGTTTGATTCAACTGTGCTATATTGTGTTGTCCTTTGGTAATTTTTCCGGGAATACATCCGGAACCCGTACCAGCATGAGTTCACTTCGACAAAAAGGGCAGAACAGGCTTGCAACATTATTTTCATCCATGATGGATTCTGATTTGAATGTCACTTCAAAGGGATTTGCCCCCGGGAACGAGCAATTATGATTAACGCAAATATAAGATAAATCCATAATATCCTCCTTTTCTTGACTTTTTTACATGTGCATCTTATACCTTAGCCGTATTTAATCCATGGTTCAAGAATAAAAAACATTCAAGGCTGTGTATATGAACAGTAAAAAAACGCCTCGGGTTGTTTTAATTGTCGGCAAATCCAACTCAGGAAAAACCACGTTGATGGAAAAGTTGATCAGAGAGCTCAGCGCACGCGGGTTTCGTGTGGGATCTGTGAAACATACCCATCATAATTTAAATTTTGACAAAAAGGGAAAGGACAGCTGGCGGCATAAAAATGCCGGTGCTGTTGCCTCACTTCTTGTGACGGATACAAAGGTGGCCCTGGTAAAAGAGGATACCCGTCCGGACGAAGAGAAATTTTTTCACTATCTGGGTGATACGGATCTTATTCTTGCTGAAGGATTCAAGACATTGTCTCTTCCCAAAATTGAGGTGTTCAGGAAAAATAGCCCCCATGAAGCACCTTTATGTCTTGAAGACCCTAATCTTGTTGCTTTTGTGACAGATACGGATATCCGGCCCGAAAAAAAAAACTGTTTTGGGTTAGAGGATATAAAATCAATTGCTGATTTGCTTGAACACCATTTTCTTGCTTCATTTTCCAGAAAATCTCCCCATCAGGCAAGTGAGCTTAACGGATGAAACCCCATCAAATACTTATTTTAGGGAGCTTTGTTTTGGGCATGACAATGTTTACGGCAAAAGCCTTGCCCAATTGTCTTCAATCCCTTGAAAACGGGCACATAGACTGGACAACCGGCCTTTTCACGGCCACAGGCCATGCCTCCCCCGAAATCAATGCCGAAGGCAAGGCTGTGGCCATGCCTGGGTCTGCCAGAGCTTGTGCCACCCGGAACCTAATTGCCATTCTCAAGCAGATCAAAATTTCAGGGGATCTCACGGTTGGGGAATACGCATCAACCCATGATGCCATTCTTGCCGGGATTGAGAAGGTTGCCCAGGATGCGCGGGTTTGCCGTCAACTGTATACATCTGCCCTGGATGTGGAAGTTTGGGTGGAGGCCACATCCTATGGCCGATTTCTTCAACTGGTGCTTCCGGACCACATCCGGGAGATTCCCAAGATCAGCGAACTGAAGCAGGGGTCGGCTGAACCGGTTGACAAGACGCCTTCAGCCGGTGCCAAGCCATATACCGGACTGATTGTGGATGCAAGAACGTTAAATTTTGAGCCCTTACTTTATCCCACCATTGTCAGTGAACAGGGCAGGGAAATCTATTCCTCTGTTTTTATAAGTCGGGAATTTGCCGTTCAAAACGGGGTCTGCGCCTATCTGTGCGACATGGACCAGGCCCTTGCGTCTGCCAGAATCGGTTCAAATCCCCTGGTGATCAAGGCATTAAGAAAAACCGGGGACAAAATCGGCGCCATTGTGATGAGCATGGCAGACGCCAAAACCCTGGACAGGGAGACCGAGCGCCACATCTTTTTAAAGGAGTGCCGGGTGATTGTCGTGGTGAAACCGCCAGTGTAAAAAAGATCAGGGCGCTTCAATCAGGGCATTGTCAATCAGCCTTGATTTTCCCACCTGTACGGCGAGGGCCACAAGGGTTTCTGCCTGGACGGTTTCCACCGGCTCAAGGGTCCGGGGATTGCACAATTCAATGTAATCAATCCGGGTGTGCTCAAATGAGAGTATAAAGGCTTCCATCTCCCTGACAAGATCCGGAACAGACCGGATGCCCTTGGCAACCCTTTGTTTTAAAAGGCTGATGGCTTTGGAAAGGCAGACCGCGGAAGTACGCTGCTCCGGCGTAAGATAGGCATTTCTGGAGCTCATGGCCAACCCGTCTTCTTCCCTGATGATCTCCCCGCCGATGATCTGGATATTGAAATCCAGATCCTTCACCATCTGTCTGATGATGGCAAGCTGCTGGAAGTCTTTTTTTCCGAAAACCGCCACATCAGGCATGACAATGTTGAACAGTTTGGTCACCACCGTGGCCACTCCCCCGAAATGGACAGGGCGGGACCGGCCGCACAGGTACTGGGGAAGATGGTCCAGAGAGACGCGGGTCTGGTAGTTTGGCCCGTACATTTCGTTTTTATCCGGAAGGAAAACAGCTGTTACGCCTGCCTGCTGTGCCAGATCCAGGTCATTGCGAATATTGCTGGGATAGGCGTCCAGGTCTTCATTGGGGGCAAACTGGGTGGGATTGACAAAAATGCTCAGGACCAGCTCATCACTCAAAGGCTTGCCTATTTCAAGCAGCGAAACATGTCCTTTGTGAAGGTATCCCATGGTGGGTACAAAACTGATGGTCTTTCCCTCTCTTTTTTTTGCAGCAGACCAGGCCTGCATATCCGCTTTTGTTTTTAAAATATCCATCATCTGTTAAGTTCCTCTTTTACGGCAATGCCCATATCCAGTATGGTATAGGGTTTTTTAACAAAGGCTCCTGCTACTATAGACAGGGTTTTTAATACATCTTCTGATTCCGAATGTCCACTTGCAAGAATGGCTTTCTGGGACGGTCGGATTTTTTTGATCCGTTTGTAGGTCTCAAGTCCCGAAATGGAGAGGGGCCATGACCATGTCTAAAATCAGTAGATTCACAGGGATCTGCATGATGAAATCAAGGATGGATTAAATCTGGCCGTTGGGGAAGCACACCGGCGATATACCAGAATGATCAATTTCAGGGAAGATTGGCGCGGTCATTTATGGTAGGGGCGGTTTGCATCCTTTATCATGGAAGAAAGTTACTTGCCGGCATGCACGCGGTATATCGAGTATAACCCGGTCCGTGCCGGTCTTGTAAAACGTCCTGAGGATTGGAAATGGAGTAGCGCCGGGGCGCATATGAATGAAAAGGATGACGTTCTTGTCAAAACAAGACCCTTGCTTGAGATTGTTAATAAATCTTGGGATGATTTTTTATCTTCGGATATTAAGGAATCTGAAATCGAATTGTTCAGAAAGCATGAACGTAACGGCCGACCCTTGGGAAAAACGACTTTTGTAAAGCAATTGGAGACTATTTTAGACAGACGGCTCAGGCCAAAGAAGCCAGGTCGAAGGAAAATAGGTAAGGTGTCACCGGATTAGTAATCTTGGGGGTCACAGCGCCGGTCAGCACCGCGCTCTGTCTCAAAACTACCACCTTGACAAAGCGTACGGCATGCCGTACAGTTATGTTGGTTTAAGATACAAGGAGGTATATATGAGAATATTATCGGTAACAGAAGCCCGTTCAAATCTCTACAGGCTTATTGATCAGACATCATCATCCCATGAGCCAATTATCATCACAGGAAAGAGAGGGAATGCGGTCCTTCTTTCTGAAGAAGACTGGAAATCAATTCAAGAGACAATGTTTTTACTTAACATCCCTGGAATGCGTGAATCCATACAAGATGGAATGTCAACTCCAGTAGAAGATTGCAGTGAGGATCTTGACTGGTGATTTGGAAAGTTGTCTATGCCAAACAAGCTCAGAAGGATGCAAAGAAACTATCAACATCGGGGTTAAAGTCAAAAGCAGAGGAAGTCATTGATATTTTAAAGGAAAACCCATACCAAACACCCCCTTCTTATGAAAAACTTGTAGGTGATTTATCTGGTGCATATTCAAGAAGATTAAATATTCAACATAGAATCGTATACCAAGTTATAAATGCTGATAAAATTGTTAAAGTTCTCCGCATGTGGACACATTATGAATGACAGAATCGGGATAGGACTCCCCATCACTGAGGCGCCTCCCACACCACTTGTTTTTTAAATTAGGCGGATCCCCTGATTCCGCCCAACACCATCAGGAGTAGAGCCATGAAATGGCCGAAGGATGCTGGCCACGAGGTAACGCCTCCGAGGGCCCACTGGCGAACCGTTTTGCATGAAGTGATTTTCGAGGCCGACACCCGGTTGGGGAAAGGATTCGACGTATTGCTCATTGTCAGCATTTTGGCCAGTGTTATAGCGGTGATGCTTGACAGTATCGCTGCCGTGCAGTCACATTACGGCAGCTTGCTCTATGCGATCGAGTGGGTATTTACGATTATCTTCACTGTCGAATACCTTTTGCGACTTATGTGTGTCGGCCGGCCACTCAAATACGCGGGCAGTTTTTATGGAGTAGTCGATTTGCTGGCGATCATCCCGACCTACGTTAGCCTATTCCTGCCGGGAAGCCAGTACCTGCTGGTCATCCGAATTCTGCGCATCCTGCGCATCTTCCGTATCCTGAAGCTGGTCCCCTATCTCGGGGAGGCGCGACTCCTTATGAAGGCGCTGCGGGCGAGTAGTCACAAGATTGCCGTCTTTATCTACACGGTAATGACCCTGGTGGTCATCTTCGGCTCACTGATGTATGTCATTGAGGGCGGAGGCAATGGCTTCACCAGCATTCCACGCAGCATCTACTGGGCAATCGTTACCCTCACTACGGTCGGATATGGTGATATTTCGCCTCAAACTGTCCTTGGCCAGACGCTGGCGTCGATGGTGATGATTCTCGGCTATGCCATCATCGCCGTGCCTACTGGTATTGTGACCGTGGAAATGTCGCGGGCTTTCGGCCGTAAAGTTTCCACCCAGGTCTGCCCGGAGTGCAGCGCTGAAGGTCACGATGCCGATGCCCGCCACTGCAAGTTTTGTGGTGCGGTGTTGTAATGCTGATTTAAGCGCAATGTTCCAAAAGCGATAAGCTCAGCAATCTTGAAAGGTAAAGAACATAATCGGGATAGGACTCCCCATCACTGAGGAGCCCTCCCACACTCCCCGCCTCCATCCGGCTGGATCTAAGACTTGCCAAATGTATTTGAATTTTATACATTTGACTCACTTTTAATAAGATGTGCCGTGCCCGGCACACCACAAAACGCCGGCAGAACAGTTCTGCTCAGCGCGCCGTTATTTCTTTAAAAGAGAATGCAATGACTATAGACGCTATTAAAAAAACGAAACAAGCATTTCTGATACTTGGACTATTTTTAGCCATAGCAATTACAATTAATTTTTTTGTCTTGAATTTTTTTGATCAGAAAAGTTCATATCGAGCAGCACATAGCTTGGTTGGAATTCTCTCTTTAATGGGGTTTGTATTGACTTTCTCAAACTCAGTTCGTTCAAAAATCAGATTAATATTTATGTTTTTTATTTCACTTATTCCATGTTATTTCGGAACAATTTTTTCAGATCTGGATATTACATTGCTAGGAATTGGGCAACATCGAAATCCAATTTTTCACAGTGGATTATTGTTCTTTTTAATTTTATTTGTTGCCAGACCTTTCAAATCGGTATTCCTGACCTTGATTGTTGTGGGTTTTGGCGTCGGCCTAGGTTCTCATCTAATCTGGGATTTATTCGACCAGGCAGATGTACGATGGATTCCTGGTGGTTTCCTCGACAGTTTTTGGCTTGGCATTAACGGACTATTTTGTTTAATTTTTGCCAGAAGTTTTTTATTGTTTCGGTTGGATATTTCTAAAATGAAATCTACATAAAGAAAAGAAATGAGAATTTTAAGAAAATACCTAAACAGCATCTTGTTAAACGGTTAGAAAAAATTGGTGAACTAAAAAACAACCCAAGGCCGGATGGAAGTGAAAACCTAACAAGCTATGATTTATATAACAACAGCGTCTGGAATAAAATTATGAAAATTACCGTATTAGACTATGGGGCGGGTAATGTCCGCAGCCTGATCAATGCTGTGGAAAAAATGGGCGGCAGCATTAAAATGGTTGAGAAACCTGAAGATATCCTGGCAGCAGAAAGGCTTATTTTCCCTGGTGTCGGCAATTATGGGGCCATGCTTGAAATCCTTCATGCGCGTGGGTTTGTCGCGCCTCTGCGGGAATATCTCAACGCTGACCGGCCGTTTCTGGGCATCTGCGTGGGTATGCAGGCCCTGTTTGAGGGCAGTGAGGAAGAACTGGTCCCCAACGAGAGCATTGGATTTTTTAAAGGCCGGGTGAAACGTTTCAGAACTGAACTGTCCGTGCCCCACATCGGGTGGAACGGAATCCACATCAAACAGGACTCCCCTTTTCTTGACGGGGTGGAACCGGATACAAAATTTTATTTTGTCCATTCCTACCATGTCGTGCCCGAAAATCCGGACGTTATCCTGACCACCACCACCTATGATTACCCTTATGCCTCGGCTGTGCAGCAGGGCAATATTATCGGCACCCAGTTCCATCCGGAAAAAAGCGGGGCTGCCGGCATGAAGCTACTTGATAATTTCATCCACTCAGATAGCCTTAAAGCCCGGGGGCCTGCTGACATACCGGCTAAAGGCCTGTCAAAACGGGTGATTGCCTGCCTGGATGTCCGGTCCAACGACACTGGGGATTTAGTGGTCACCAAAGGGGATCAGTATGATGTCAGGGAAGCGGGCAGTGTTAGAAATCTTGGCAAACCCGTGGCTTTGGCCAAAAAATATTACGAGCAGGGCGCTGACGAGATCACCTTTTTAAATATAACAGGATTCAGGGATTTTCCCCTGGAAGATATGCCCATGCTAAAGGTCCTGGAAGAAACCTCAAAGCAGGTGTTTGTGCCCCTGACCATTGGCGGGGGTATCCGGGAATTCACAGATGCCCGGGGCCGGCACTATTCGTCCCTGGATGTTGCGTCCCGGTATTTCAGGGCCGGTGCGGATAAGGTTTCCATTGGATCTGATGCGGTGTATATTGCCATGGCATACCTTGAATCCGGGCAAAAAACAAAGAGATCAGCCATTGAAGAGATTTCAAGGGTTTACGGGGCCCAGGCCGTGGTGATTTCCGTTGATCCCAAAAGGGCATGGGTCGCTTCCCCGGAAGATGCACCCAAGCACCATGTGGTCAAGGTGACATCCGGGGAAAAAGGCCCTAACGGTGAAGTATATTGCTGGTACCAGTGTACGGTGAGCGGAGGCCGGAAAGCCATGGATATTGATGCCGTGGCCCTGGCAAAGGCCTGTGAAGCGTTGGGGGCCGGTGAAATCCTGCTCAACTGCATAGATAAGGATGGAACAAAATCCGGGTTTGATCTGGACCTGATCAATGCCGTGCGCAGCAATGTCACTATCCCGGTGATTGCCTCTTCCGGTGCCGGGTGTGAGGCGCATTTTTCCGAAGTGTTTAAATGTACAAAGGCTGAAGCGGCATTGGCCGCAGGTATCTTTCACCGGGAAGAAGTGCCCATCCAGTCAGTGAAACAGCATCTTGCCGAACAGGGCATTGAGGTGCGAAAGTGACTTGAGATTAAAGGTTCAGGCAACCTTTAACAGCATTTCTACTTCCTCCATCCGGCAGGCGAAGTCTGCGATAATTTTCAATGTATCTTCGGCTGAAATACCAATATGGTCCATGGCCTGCCGATGGAACCGATACGCAAGTCCGTCCGCCCCCACCCCCATGCCCATCATCATGCATATACAGTCGGATAGATAGACCACAGCGAGATCCTTGTCCCTGACCATGGTCTCGCTGCTAAGATGATGGTTACGGATGATTCCGACCATTCTGGGGGAGAACTTCCATATTTTGGCAATCATTGCGCCAAGCTCGGCATGGTCCACGCCGATAATCTGTTTTTCAGCCTCCATAAAACTGAAGTTTTCATTAATTACCAGATTGGAGATTTTTTCAAAGGCATCCTGGATGAATTTATCCAGAACGGTTTTGCCGATATCCTTGAGAAGTGATGCGGTGAATATGCTGTTTTTATTCGGCAGATCCAATTGGACAGCCACCTGTTTTGCAATGAGGGCCGACGATACGGAATATTTCCATAACGCGCCTTCGTGCAAATCATACCCTTTCTGGGTGCCTTTGACTGCCTGGCTGCATAGCTTGAGCATTACCAGGTCCACAACATGGTTTGTACCCAGCATCATGGCGGCTTCCTGGATGGTTTCAGCGGGGCGTTTCAAACCAAAATATGCGGAATTGGCAGTTCGAAGGATATTTGCGGTAATGGCAGGATCGTACTGGATGATTTTAGTAATGTCTTTCATGGATGAATTGGGGTCATCTATGATTTCCAAAAGGGAGTTGACCACGGCAGGAATAGGTTTTAAATTTTTTATTTCCTTGATCACTATTTGCAGGTTGCTCATAACTGCACCTCTCCTAATCCGGATGTTTTCAAATAAATCTTTCCGGAGGCTATCTCCATTTTTATTGCCCGGTTTGAATACCCCCCAACAGCCTGTTTCCAGATGGAAAGATTATTTTGGGTCAATATCTGCATCAGTGCTGAATAGTTTTGTCTGCCGATATTGAAAATTCCTTCCTGTTCCATAATTTCAGCTCCCCCTGCAACAAAGACTTTAATTCTGGATTTTTCAGCACCCAGTGCATATACTTGTTTAAACAGCTCCGGGATGCCGGTATCAGCGAACATGAATGGATTGCTTTTTGCCTTTATTTCATCAATGGCGGAGTTCGGAAGTATATAGTGAAGTATCCCTCCGACTCCGGCCTGGGGATCATATATTGCAAGCCCGACGCATGAACCAAGCGAGTATGTCACAATGGTATCACCGCTCCGGTTGCTGACTTTCATATCTGCTATACCTACGATGTGTTCCATGTTGCCTCGATTCTTTAGAGTAAGTACCGGCGGGACGCGTTCTCAATATGATAAAAATCGTTAAAACGGAATATCATCGTCCGGAACGGATTGGTCATACCCCTCTGGCGTGCCGGGCTGGGCAGGTCCCTGGAAATTATCTGAATTGGGCGCAGGTCGGTTTGGGGTATATCCACCACGACCGCCGGAATTCGGTTGATTCTGATATCCGCCTCTCTGGTAATCTGATTCCCCTGGACCGGACTGGCCGCCGCCATCCCTGCTGCCTAGAAACATAAAGTTTGAAACGACAATTTCCGTGGTGTAGTGTGTCTGGCCATCTTTTTCCCAGTTTCGGGTCTGCAGCCGCCCTTCAATATAAACCTGTTTTCCCTTGGACAGGTATTTTTCACAGGTTTCAGCCTGTTTGCCGAATACCACAATCCTGTGCCATTCTGTTTTATCCTGGCGCTCCCCCGTGTTTTTGTCGGTCCAGGTTTCAGTGGTGGCCAGTGAAAAATTTACCACTGCCAGTCCCTGCTGGGTATACCTGATTTCAGGGTCTTTTCCCAAATTACCGATGAGGATGACTTTGTTTAAACCTGCCATATTCAACTCTCCTTCACTATTTAATAATCTAAGGAAGAGACTTCCAGCGCATGCTTCTGGATAAAATTGCGCCGGGGTTCCACCTCTTCTCCCATGAGCAGGGTAAATATCTCGTCTGCTTTTTCCGCATCTTCAATATCCACCCTGAGCATAATCCGTTTTTCCGGATTCATGGTTGTTTCCCACAACTGGTCTGCATTCATCTCACCCAGACCTTTGTAGCGCTGTATATTGATCCCCTTTTTGGCTTCGGCCATCAGAAATTCGTACAGACCCTGTAAATCTTCAAGGATATTTACTGTTTTTGCATCAGCCGCCTTCGAGGAAAGGGAAAAGGGCGGACGGTTCAGGCCTTGTATTTTTTCATAAGCCTGGCGCATTTTCTGGTAGTCGTTAGTGCCAAGGATTTCCCTTCCCACACGCAGCAGCTTTGTCTGTCCTGCGTTATCCAGAATATCCATTTCATAGATATTTCGTTCCTCGTCAAATTCGATATCCCGGGGCGTATATCCTTTGTCCTTCAAGGTCATGGAGAGGGCCTCAAGGTTGCTTTTTTCTTCCAGGAAGCGTTTTGAACTGACCCCTTCCGTGATCAGGGTAAACAGAAGATCCGTATCAAAGTCGCGTTTGTGGAGCTGGTTCATGCTGTTGTAGTAGTCTGTCATGTTCAGCAAAAATGCATAGAATTCATCTTCGGTCAGGGGCGTGTCCTGGTCGTTGATCACGATCTGTTTCTGGGATGAAATTCTGCGGATCAGGTAATCGGCGTATTCATTTTCATTTTTCAGGTATACGCCGGTTTTCCTTGATCCCACCCTGAAAAGCGGGGGCTGGGCAATATACAGATAGCCCTTTGATATCAGATCCGGCATCTGGCGGTAAAAAAAGGTGAGAAGCAGGGTCCGGATATGGGAGCCGTCCACGTCCGCATCCGTCATGATAACTACCTTATGATAGCGGATTTTTTCTATGTTGTACTCTTCCCTGCCCGCGCCTGTGCCCAGAACCGTAATGATATTTTTTATCTCGTCACTTCTGAGAATTTTGTCGAACCGGGCCTTTTCCACATTCAGGATTTTACCTTTCAACGGAAGGATGGCCTGGAATCTGCGGTCCCGGCCCTGTTTGGCAGAGCCGCCTGCAGAGTCGCCCTCCACAAGGAAGAGTTCACGCTCTGCAGGATCGGCAAACTGGCATTCGGCAAGTTTGCCGGGCAATGTGGAGTCAAGCAATGTTCCCTTTTTATGGGCAAGCTCCCTGGCCCGTTTGGCCGCATCCCTGGCCCGTGCCGCATCCACACCCTTGGCGATGATCTTTTTGGCTACATTGGGATTTTCTTCCAGGAACTGGCCCAGTTTTTCATTGAGCAGCGATTCAACAATGCCCTTGACCTCATTGTTGCCCAGTTTTGTTTTGGTCTGGCCTTCAAACTGGGGCTCCATAAGCTTGACCGAGATGATGACGGCCAACCCCTCTCTCATGTCATCCCCGCTGATCTTGATGCTCTGCATGTTTTTGGGCAGAGTGGCGTTGCCTGAGATATAGGCATTCACCGTACGGGTCAGGGCACCTTTAAACCCGGATACATGGGCTCCGCCCTCAATGGTCCTGATATTGTTGGCAAAAGAGTACAGTTTCTCCTTAAAGGTGTCATTGTACTGGATGGCCACCTCTATCTGGACATCGTTTTTATCCCCTTCAATGTGGATGGGATCGTGCAAGGGCGTACAGGACCGGTTCAGATATTCCACAAAGGAGACGATTCCGCCTTCATAATAAAACTCATCCTTCTGGGCGGATCGCTCGTCTTCTATGACGATTTTGATCCCTTTGTTCAAAAAAGCCAGTTCCCGCATACGCCGGGACAAGGTGTCATAGCTGAACTCATTTTGGTTCATAATGGTGAAATCCGGGGAAAACGTGATCCTGGTTCCCTGTTTTTCCGTATCGCCTATGACTTCAAGTTCAGTGCGTTTGTGCCCTTTGGAATAGGTCTGGTTGTATATTTTGCCGTTTTTGAACACCTCCATGATCAGACGTTCGGACAAGGCATTGACAACGGAGATACCGACACCGTGAAGGCCGCCGGAAACTTTATAGGCACCTTTATCAAATTTTCCGCCGGCATGCAGTTTGGTCATGACCACCTCGCAGGCCGGTATGTGTTCGGTTTCGTGTATTTCAACCGGGATACCCCGGCCGTTGTCCTCCACGCTCACCGACATATCTTCGTGGATGGTGACAAGAACCGTATCACAATATCCTGCCATGGCCTCATCAATACAATTGTCCACCACCTCATATACCAGATGGTGCAGGCCTTCGAGATCCACGTTGCCGATGTACATGGACGGTCTTTTCCGGACAGCTTCAAGGCCTTCTAAAACTTTGATGGCGCCTGCGCCGTAATCTTTACTTCCTTGGTTTTTATTCATGATATATGTATGGACATTATTACGCAGATAAGGTTATTGTTTTTCATGCTTTTAACGATGCAGGGGCTTTTGCTGTCTTTGATGTTCAATGTCACAATTTCGTCTTCGAACAGATTGAGGGCGTCCATGAAGTACCTCGGGTTAAATGCGCTTTTGATCTCTTCTCCTGAAAAACCAACCATGAGCTGTTCTTTTGACTCGCCGATCTCAGGGTTTGTGATGGTAACGGTCAGGTTATTTTCCGTGAAGTTGAATATAACGCTTTTATAATCTTCCGAGGTAAGGATGGATACCCGTTTCATCAGTGTTAGAAACATTGCCCGGTCAACTTCAATGGGAATCATCTCCTCGAAATTCATGACAAGCCTGTAGTCCGGATAGTCACCTTCGAGTAGTTTGATCATGATGGATTCATTGGCCCGCTGGGACACGAAATGATTGTCCTTGGCGCCTACGTTGATGGTTTCAATGTCAGAATCAATGAATTTTCCAAGTTCGACCAGCCCTTTTTTGGGGATGATTACCCGGGAACTTCCCAGATCAAGATCTCCGGTAAACGGCGCATCAAAACAGTGAAGCCTTCTTGAATCCGTTGAAACGATCCGCAGCACTTCCTCTCCGTCGACCACGGCTTTTTCAATCAGGGAACCCAGGACATAGGTCCTTTTTTCATCGCTCAGGTATCCCACCACAGAAGATACGGCCACCATCTTTTTCAGGTCTTTGGCTGCAATTTGTATGAAGTTGACGTTTTCAATCACAGGGGTTTCAGGAAAGTTTTCATAATCCGAGGAGACAATATGGTAAACACTGTCCCCGGATCCTATTTCAACCCACCGGTTTTCAACCTCATTGATGCTGATATTTTCATTGGGATATTCTCTGATGATTTCAAAGAATTTTTTTGAGTTGATAGACAGAAGCCCCGGGGTGTCGACTTGCGCCTCATAGGTGCCGGTGAAAACCGTTTCAAGGTCATTGGCCGTTATAGTTATCTTTGATTCAACCGCCTTGATCAAAATATCTGAGGTGATTTTTAAATTTGTTTTTCTGCCGGTTATACCCTGAATTTTTGCCAGAACTTCCAGGATATCCTTTTTATTGAAGGAAAATTTCATTTAGAATCCTTTTTTTATCATCTGTTAAACCCGCTAAGTCTATAATAAACTGTCTGAGTTATCAAGAGAAATGGCAGCGACGGTACGCCTTGATACTCTGCGTTACGGGCCTGTTCAGGATGGTGGCGGCAGATAAAAAATTCAGGGTTCTGCGGCAAAAAAGACCTGGGCCGGTTTGGGGGTTGAACAGGTTTCGTTCAGCCACCTGGCCTTATCTTTGATGGGGCCGTCCTTCATCAACCGTGCCTGTTCCGGACATGCCTTGATGCAGGCGCAGCATAGAATACAGTCTGCCGCAATGGTGGCAAACCCGTTTTCCGGATCAATGGCTTTTGACGGACAAACCGTGGCACAGGTCCCGCAGTTTGTGCATGCATCCGTCACCTCAATGAAGTCCGGGGCACCCTTGCCCATGCCCTCTTTGTACGGAAAAGTTCCCGGTACCTTTAAGGCTGCAATTTTCTTTAAATCCTTGGTCTTTTTTAGCAGCTTTCCGGTATTGTTGCCAAAGTCTTCGGCCTGTTTCAGGTCGTTTTCATCCGGCCGGTTCATGGCAATGGGAATATCTGTGCTTGCAAAAGAGTGTTCGCCGATAAAGGCCGCCCCGGAAACCGGGATAAATCCGCATACCGACGCGATATCCTTAAGTTCCAGCAAAGCGTCATCATATTCCCTGTTACCGTATACCACGGTGAGTATGGCCGGGGTGTTGGAAGCCGTCAGGTTTTTAAAAAAATTCGCGGCATCCGCGGGTACGCGGCCGGCATACACCGGCGCTCCAAGGAGCACGATATCATTGTGATCAAAGGGCGCAAGCACGGTGCTTCGACTCTCCGGACGGGTGAAATTGACGGCGGTTATTTCGGACCCACTGATTTCCAGACTCCGGGCAAGACCCTGGGTTATGGCCCTAAGAACCGTTTCGGTTGTTTTGGTGGGGCTGAAATATATAAGGGTGATTTTTTTCATACCTGAAACCTCCATATCTTGTGTTCTATCGTATCCTGGTATTTTCCACAAAAGGTAAAACGGCGCTCTTCAATGCCGCCATATCATCGGCGTTTAGAAAATGATCATCCACGGCGGCAAAATTCGGATCCAGCAAATTCACGTTGCGGGAGCAGGGCTGGAGTACATAGGATGCTGCCCCCCGGATCATCCTGCCGATATTTTTCATGATATCAGGCGTGACAAACGGCTTTGCGCAAGTGGTCCTGAATTCATAGGCCGGCGCTTTTGCCATGATCAGTGAAATACTTTCCATGACCCGATCCAGGTGTCCGGGGTTTTTCATTACCATGGGATAGTGGTCTATATCTGTTTTAATATCCATGGCCAGATAATCCAAAAGCCCCAGGTCAAAAAGCGCGTCTATGATCCTGGGGGCCGTGCCGTTGGTATCCAGCTTGACTTTATATCCCATCTGTCTGACCGTTTGGATAAAATCCGTCAGGTCCGCTTGAAGGGTGGGTTCTCCGCCGGTAATAACAATCCCTTCAATCATGCCTTTGCGTTTATCGAGAAATTCAAAAATTTTTTTTTGATCCGTACTCTCGGATCGGTTCAAGTTTAATTGATTCAAACCCGAACTGCCGCTCCCGCAGGGACCGGCAGTTCGGGCAGCAAGCTCCGGATTATGACAATAGGGGCAGGTGAAGTTACACCCCCGGGTAAACAGTACACAGGCTATGGTTCCCGGAAAATCAATCAGGGAGTTTTTTTGAAATCCGCCAATATCCATGGGCAACCCTTTCCGAACGGTTATGATGCCATCTTTGCCGCCGTCTTCTGGGCGGTATAGGTCTTGCGCATGTTAAATTCCGTCTGCTTGCCGTTGTTCCACTGGCTTACCGGTCGCAGATAACCCACCACCCTGGAGTATATTTCCGTATCGGCATTGCAGATTTCGCATTTGGCATGTTCCCCTGAGATATAGCCGTGGGAGGGGCAGACACTGAAGGTAGGTGTCAGGGTGAAGTAGGGTAGACGGAAGGTGTTGGACACTTTGGATACCATGTGTTTGACCGCCTCAATGTCTGAGACCTCCTCACCCAGGAACAGGTGCTGAACCGTACCGCCGGTGTATTTGGTCTGCAGTTCGTCCTGAAGTTCCAGTGCCTCAAACAAGTCGTCCGTATAGTTTACCGGCAGGTGAGTGGAGTTGGTGTAGAAGGGGTCTGAGCCGTTTTTGAACTCCTCTTCATTGGCACATATAATGTGTTTGAATTTCTTTTTATCCAGTTTGGCAAACCGGTAGGTGGTGCCTTCGGCAGGGGTTGCTTCCAGGTTGAATATTTCACCGGTACTTTCCTGCAGGCTTTCGATTTTGCTTCGGATATGATCCATGGCCTTGATGGCAAAGGCCTGTCCCCGGGGTGTGGCAATGCCGTAGTCCGTGCCCAGGAAATTCAGGCAGGCTTCGTTCATGCCGAGAACGCCGATGGTGGAAAAGTGATTGCGCCAGTAAACGCCTGTATTTTCCTTAATTTTTCTCAAATAGAATTTTGAATAGGGGTACAGATCGCCTTCGGTGAACTTTTCAAGAATTTTGCGTTTGATGCCCAATGATTTTGCGCTGATGTCAATCAGTTTATCCATGCGGCTGAAAAAATCAGCTTCATCCTGGGCAAGGAGCCCGATCCTCGGCAGATTCAAGGTGACAACCCCGATGGAACCGGTCAGCGGATTTGCACCGAAAAGTCCACCGCCACGCTTGCGCAGCTCCCGGTTGTCCAGCCGGAGCCGGCAGCACATGGAGCGCGCATCTTCGGGGTCCATGTCGGAATTGACAAAGTTGGAAAAATAGGGGATTCCGTATTTGCCCGTCATTTTCCAGATGTTTTTCAATTTGGGATTGGCCCAGTTAAAATCTGCAGTAATGTTGTAGGTGGGAATCGGAAATGTGAATACCCGGCCCTTGGCATCGCCGTCCATCATCACTTCTGCAAAGGCGGAATTGATCATGTCCATCTCATCCTGGAATGCGGCATAGGTCTCTTTCTGGTATTTTCCGCCAATAATGACAGGGGTGTCCTTGAGCATGGCAGGCACTTTCAGATCCATGGTGATATTGGTGAAAGGCGTCTGAAAGCCTACCCGGGTGGGAATATTGATATTGAAAACAAATTCCTGCAACGCCTGTTTGACCTCTTTGTATTCAAGGTCGTCATACCGGACAAAGGGGGCCAGCAAGGTATCGAAATTGGACATGGCCTGGGCCCCTGCCGCTTCTCCCTGCAAGGTATAGAAAAAGTTGACGACCTGGCCCAGGGCGCTTCTGAAATGTTTGGGCGGGGAGGATTCCACCTTGCCGGCCACGCCTTTGAATCCTTCAAGGAGCAGGTCCTGCAGATCCCACCCCACACAGTATACGGACAGAAGGCTTAAATCATGGATATGGATATCTCCGCTATAATGGGCATCCCGGATGGCCGGGGGATAGATTTTATTGAGCCAGTATTCGGCGGTGATATCCGATGAGATATAGTTGTTCAGTCCCTGGAGGGAGTAACTCATGTTTGAGTTTTCCCGGACCTTCCAGTCCATGCGGCTGATGTAAGATTCCATGAGCCCGACATTCTCATTGATGGCGATTTTCCGGATCTGGTTGTGCTGCTCCCGGTAGATAATGTATGCTTTGGCTGTTTTATAAAATGGGGAATCCAGCAGTACCCGCTCCACAATATCCTGGATCTCCTCCACCTCGGGAATGGGACCCAGTTGAAGTTCCCGGGCAAGGGTCAGTACCCGCATGGTCATTTTTTTGGCATCCCTGCCGTTGAATTCTTTGGTCGCTTCACCCGCTTTGATCAAAGCATTTGTTATTTTAGAAGAATCAAACGCAGCTACCCGTCCGTCTCTTTTTTTGATTTGTTCAAACATCTGACTACCTCTTGAAATCTGATTGATATTCGCATACTCTGATGAGAATGCAGTCGGGGAGACCCGGTCTGCAAACCAAATCTAACGCAATATATAGTTGAGTGTCAAGAAGAAAATACTATATGTTGTGTTTTTAACACGAATAAAATAAGGGTGCCATGCAGCTTGACCAGAATCCGTTTTTTAGAAAAACCATAACGCCCTGGTATGATTCTAATTTCGCCTGTTGGGTGCTGATTTGCTCCATGGTTCTGGTTTTTTGTTTTGCCGTGAGTGGGGTGATCGTGGCCGGTGACGACCCTAAGCTTGTCCGCCATATATGGTTTCCGTTGATGCTGACCGGACTTTCCGGTTTTCTGGTTATTAAAGTTTATGTACGGTTGAATATCAGGAGCAACAACGAGTAAATTATCCTGATATGTCTCCGACCACCTCTAAAAGATGATGAACAATTTTGGCCGTAACCCCCCATATTACCACATCCTTATATGGATAGGTCAGCTCCATAACACCGGGGTTGTGACCGGCATAGCCTTTTTCACGGTGGGTCTGCCAGAGCGTTTCAAACGGAATTTCAAGCACCATTGAAATTTCTTCGGTATCAAAAACGAGGTCATCTTTCCGGTTCCAGACACCTGTAAATGCCTGGATGTCCCGGTTTTTCACGGTCTGAAAATGGCCCAGCGATCCGATATACTGCACATTATCAGAAACAATGCCTGTTTCTTCGTAAAGTTCACGAAAGGCCGCCTGCCTGGCCGAAGCGTCTGTTTTGTCCACGTGTCCGCCGGGAAAAGCCATCTGGTTGCGCCAGACATATCCCTCCCGGTCCGCTTTCCGGATAAACAGCAGGGCAGGTTCCCGGCTGAAAAGAAAGAGCGCCATTACGGTTGTGGGCTTAAACAGCGCAGGATCCGGGGGCGGCGGGTGGGCGGCCGAGGAAATGGCGGAATGAATTTTTTCAATATATGAGGAGGTGTTCATGAACTATCCTTTTAAACAATGTCCATTAGTCAAATTTACAATCTTAATCTGCCCTTGTCAAACCGGGGCTTTTTGAATTTTAACCCGTTATCTTGACAATTGGTTTTTTGCGACAATTATTATTAAAAATTTAATTTTAATTGTTAAACTGTTAAGTCCTTAGGAGATATAATGGCAGAAAAAAAAACCAGACAATTTAAAACCGAAGTCCAGCAGCTTTTGCATCTGATTATCCACTCTCTTTATTCCAATCAGGAGATTTTTATCCGGGAGTTGATTTCAAACGCCTCGGATGCCATTGACAAGGCCAGGTTCAAGGCACAGACAGAACCGGATCTGTTTTCAGATGACAATGATTACCATATCCGCCTGGCTGCGGATAAGGAAGCCAAGACCTTCACCATTACGGATAACGGTATCGGCATGACCTTTGACGAGGTCAATGACAATATCGGCACCATCGCCCAATCCGGCACCGCCGCCTTTATGGAAGCCCTGGAAAAATCAAAAAATGAAACAGGCCTCTCCCCGGAACTCATTGGCCAGTTTGGCGTGGGCTTTTATTCTGCGTTTATCGTGGCAGACAAGGTGCGTCTGGACACCAAAGCCCCGGGCCAGGAAAAGGGTGTACGGTGGGAATCCGACGGCAAGGGCGAATATACCCTTGAAGAGATTGACAAGGAAAAACGGGGTACGCAGATTACCTTATTCCTCAAAGATCCGGAAGAGGGAGAGCAGGATTTCACCGAAGAGTACACCATCCGCCACATTGTTAAAAAGCATTCCGATTTTGTCACCTATCCCATCATCATGAACGTGGAGACCAGCGAGCCTATTCCTGAAAATGAGATCATCAGGGATAAAGACGGCAAGCCCATCGGGGAGACATATCGGAAAGTCAAAAAAGACGAGACCTTGAACTCCATGAAAGCCATCTGGGCCAAATCCAAGGACGATGTTACCGAGGATGAACACAAGGAGTTTTATAAGCACATTTCCCATAACTGGGATGACCCCTGTGAAATTATTCACAAAAAGTTTGAAGGGGTGACCGAATATGATGTGCTTATGTATCTTCCCTCCAAGGCCCCCTTTGATCTGTTCCGGGCGGAACGTAAACACGGCATGCAGCTTTACTGCAAACGGGTGTTCATCATGGATGACTGCAAGGAGCTTTTGCCCGAGTACTTGGGATTTGTCCAGGGCGTTGTCGATGCTCCGGATTTGAATCTTAATGTCAGCCGAGAGATTCTGCAGGAAGACCGCCTAGTCAGAAATATCCGCAAGAACCTGGTTAAACAGATTTTTTCCGTGCTTGAAGGCATGGAAGATGAAAAATATATTCAATTCTACGAGGAGTTCGGCCAGGCACTTAAGGCCGGTATCCCCACGGATTATGACAACAAGGAACGGCTGGCATCGTTGCTGCGTTACAAAACCACCAAGTCCGGCGATAAATATGTAACCCTTGACCAGTACATTGAGAATATGAAAGAGGACCAGAAAGAGATTTACTATATCACAGGTGAAAATCTGGCCTCCCTTCTCAATTCCCCTTTGCTTGAGGCGCTCAAGGCAAAGGACTACGAAGTCCTTCTCATGGTGGACCCCATTGATGAATGGGTGACCCAGTCCCTGCCCGAATACAAGGAGAAGAAACTGAAAAGCGCTGAAAAAGGCGATCTTGACCTGGAGAAGGTGGATGACGAAAAGAAAAACGAGTATTCAGCACTGCTCTCTTTTCTTAAAGGCAAGCTGGAAAGCAAGGTCAAGGATGTGGTGGTCTCCAAACGGCTCAAGAACTCTATCTCCTGTCTGGCAGGCGACGAGTGGGCCATGAGCGCTTACATGCAGAAAATTCTGAAAGCCTCGGGTCAGAAAGCCCCGGATCAGAAACGCGCTTTGGAGGTCAATGTCAATCATCCGGTTATGGAAAAGATCAAGTCCGTATTTGAATCCGATACGACCAATCCGGTGCTTACGGACTATTGTGATCTGCTTTATGATATTGCCGTGATTTCCGAAGGCGGCAAGCTTGATAATCCGTCACGATTTTCCGCCCTTGTAGGAGATCTCATGGCAAAATCTATATGAAAATTTATCTTGAAAGCCTGGGTTGTTCCAGAAACCAGGTGGACAGTGAGATTATGCTTGGCCGGTTGGTCGCCGCCGGCCATCAGATGATAACCGATCCGGCCCAGGCTGACGCCATTATTGTTAATACCTGCGGGTTTATTTCAACCGCTTCCCAGGAGGCGGTTGATGTTATTTTGGAGATGGCGGAATTTAAAACCACCGGTTCGTGCCGGCGGCTGGTCGTCACCGGCTGTCTTGTTCAGCGATATAAGGATGACCCGGATCTTTTGGACAGTCTGCCGGAGGTGGATGCTTTTTTAGGCACCGCAGCCTGTGACCATATCGTAAAAGCCGTGGAAAATACCGACAAGATGCCGTTTACCCTGTTTCCGGAGCCCGACGCCCGGCAGGTAGACACCCCTGTGCAGGCCCGGGAGCTTCTTAATGAAAAAATCGCTTACATCAAAGTGTCCGAAGGATGCAGCCGCCACTGTACCTATTGCATTATTCCCACGCTGCGGGGACGCCAGCGTTCCCGGCCTATAGAGCTGATCTGCAGGGAGGCTTCTGCCCTTCTGGATAAGGGGGTTAAGGAGATCATTCTCACAGCGGAAAACACTACCGATTACGGCCTGGATCTGGCTGGCCCGGCCTTTCATACGGTTCTTGAAAAAACTTCAAAAAAGATGGCTCAAAAAGATCCGTCCGCCTGGCTTCGATTCCTATATACCCATCCGCATACCCTTGATGAACGGGTCATTGAAGCAGTGCAACGCCATGCCAACATCTGTTCATACTATGATGTGCCCATCCAGCATGCCCATGATGAGGTCCTAAAACGCATGGGCCGACCCTATACCGGGCAGGATCTTATCCGGCTTTTTTCCGATATCCGTCGCCTCGATCCGGACGCCGCGTTAAGGACCACCATAATTGTCGGATTTCCCGGAGAAACAGATCAGCAGTTCAAGGACCTTTTGGCGTTTATACAGGAGGTCGAATTTGATTTTCTGGGTGTTTTCACCTATTCAGACTCCCAAGATCTGCCCGCCCACAAGTTAAGCGGTCATATCCCTGAAGATGTGGCGGAATTGCGGCACGACACCATTATGGCAGCCCAGGCCAAGATTTCCGAAAAACGCAATGCCCGGCATGTGGGCCGTGTGTATCCGGTTCTTGTGGAAGAAAATCCAGAAGACGGGGTATACATCGGCAGAACCCCGTTCCAGGCCCCGGAAGTGGACGGGGTGACATTTATTTATTCAGATGGACTGGACACAGGTAGTCTGGTTCAGGTAAAAATAACCGATGCATTTGAATATGATATTGCCGGGGAGATGGTGTGAAAAAAAATATAAAAAAAGAGATTCTTGCACTGGCAGGCCCTGACCTTTTGCTGGTGGAGCAGGCCCTTGAAGCGAATTTGACCCCTAATCTGGATTTGGTCAGGCAGGTGGCAGGTCATCTGCTGTTTGCCGGCGGCAAACGGCTGCGGCCCCTGCTTATGATTCATGCGGCCCGCATGTGCGGGTTTCAGACCGGACAGGAAATCGAGTTTTCCACCATTTTTGAGTATCTTCATGCCGCCACCCTGCTCCATGATGATGTGGTGGACGGCTCTGATACACGCCGGGGTAAACCATGCGCCCACACCCTGTGGGATGCGGCAACCGTGGTGCTCACAGGCGATTTTCTTCTGGCCACAGCGCTTGTGATTGCCGCAAAAACAAAATCACCCCGGGTCATTGAAGTGATCGCTCAAATTACAGCCGATATGTCCCAGGGCGAAATCCTCCAGATGGAAAAAAAGGGCAATCCGGACCTCTCAGAAGAGGAGTACAATGAAATTATAGAATGCAAGACAGCCGTTCTGATCCAGGGGGCCTGTCGAACGGGTGCCATTGTGGCCGGAGTGGATGAAAATCAGGAAACCGCCCTTAAAAATTATGGCTGGCACCTGGGCATGGCCTTTCAGATGGCCGACGACCTGCTGGACTATACCGCCACAGCCGACCAGCTGGGCAAAAACCCCGGGGCAGATATGCGCGAAGGCAAGCTGACGTTGCCCCTGATTTACAGCCTTGAAAAGGCCGATGCCCTGGAACGCGAATGGATCCTGGCCGCCATGGCCCGGCCGCAGTTTGATCAGGAAGAATTTGAAAGTCTTAAAACGCGTCTGATTCGTCTGGGCGGCATTGAATATATAAACAAGCGCGCCCTTGCCCATGTGCAGTCAGCCAGGGCGGCTCTGGATATTTTTCCTCAATCCCCCTCAAAATATTTGCTGGAGCTGATTGCGGATTATTCCATCCTCAGAAAGGTATGATCATGGTCCTTCAATTACGATTTTTATTGGTCTCATTTGTCGTTGCTGTTTTTTGTTTTCCCCTGCCCGGGGTAATGGCTGCCCGGGAGGATAGTCTCCATATCACCATCGGACAGCATAAAATAAACGGCCAGGATACTTCAGATGCTCAAAAGGCCGCAGTGAGAGATGCCCTGGAAAAGGCTGTTCAAATTGCATTCGTCTCTGTGGTTTCCGAGCAGAAATTGGGCGAAAATCTTGACGTTCTTTATGACCGGCTTCTTGCCCATACCATGGATTTTGTCTCCACTTACCGGGTCATCAACGGCATGGCTCACAATGGGGCATATCTTGTGGGCGTAGAATCAAAGATAAGCCTGGAACTAATGGAAAAACGTTTGCGTGATGCCGGAGTATTCAACCAGGTTCAAAACAACCCAAAGGTTCTTTTGCTCATTGCAGAACAGGGGCCTGAAGATACGCAACCCCGGTGCTGGTGGTGGCAGCCGGAAGGTAACCCCGCAGCCTCCGTTGCGGAAAAAAGCCTGAAAGTCGTATTTGAGCAGGCTCGTATCCCTTTGGTGGTGGCCGGAAACAATTATCCCGACCCCGCTGCTTATAATATCGTATTTTCTGCCATGGGTGATCAGACTGCTGCCATGGCCCTGGGGCAGGCCCTTAAGGCCGATATGGTTGTCCTTGGCCTGGCATCAGCCCGGGAGTCCGCTAATCGAATGGGCAATGAAAAAACCTTTGAGGCAGGTGTTGCTTTTACGGTGCTGGATACGGCTTCCCGGAAAGAGGTGATCCATGAAACCTCCACGGCCGCAGCCAAAAGCACAGATACCCGGGGCGCAGACCAGGCACTTGCCCAGGCATCAGAGAGCGCCGGGCAGGCCTTGAGGGAAAAAATTGAAGGGTTTTGGGCCCAGAACATGAAAGAGGGAAAAACCTTTGATCTTTATGTGGAAGGGGATAATTTTCTGACTCGATTTATTGCCCTGAAACGTCAGCTCAAAGACATCCGGGAGATTGAAGATATTTCGCCACGGGAGCTTGGATCTTCCCATGCCATTATGGAGGTCACCTACCAAGGAACGCCAGCGCAGTTTGCCAATGCCGTGATGCTGAGAACCTTTGAAGAATTCGGTGTTGAGGTGTCAATGGTCTTGGATGATGCGGTTAAGATAAGATTTGTGGCTTCCCCAAAAAACAACCCGGCCTCCGAGCCCTCCCAAGATGATCCAAAAGTTATTGTCCCGCAGCCGGACACCTTTTCCCAGGGATCAGCCAAAACGACCGGCCAGGAAAATGTTCAGGAAAGACTGCAGGAATAGCGTCAATATTCTTGACATAATTTCAAGGGTCTGTTAAAAGTCATATATGTTTAATGGCGCGTAACTCAGTTGGTAGAGTGCTACCTCGACACGGTAGAAGTCAGCGGTTCAAGTCCGCTCGTGCCAACCATAAAAAGATTAAGCACTTACGGAAAACCCATAAGTGCTTTTTAATTTTTGTTGCCGCTTTGTTTCAATTCGAACGTGATTGTTGTTTTTTACTTCTCAGGGATTTTTGTACGTTTGTTGATAAGAAGCAATCTCTTGTCCTATGATACCTGACAATTCAATGTATTGAGCAGTTTAATCTATATCAAATTACGGAATCACAATAAGCATATGATTCAAAAGACACTCAGCGCTGGTGGTAAGGTCATGCCGTTCCAATACATTACAAGAGTGGCCGCCGGCCTGTTGGTGCTGCTTTTTTTTTCATCCTGTACAGTGGAAAAGCCCGTAGCGGTGGTCGATGATCCGCGGAGTCGTCAATTAGAGAAAGAAAATATAGAGAAAGAAAATACGGTTGTCGATGATTCGCGGATTCGTCAAATAGAGAAAGAAAATGCGGAGCTGACCTGCAAGTTGGCTGAGCAGAAACGGCTTTCAAAAAAATTACAGCAAAGATTGCTCACAAGGCATAAAGAAACCGATACCTGCCGGCAGGCGAACGAAAAATTGATCAAAGAACTCTCGCAAAGCAAGGCTGAGCTGGCGACCCGGGGCAGCAAACTGGAAGCGGCCACCCTTATTGCCGAGGCGACGGCCGTCATCAGCACTGTGGAACAAAAACCCTTGAATAAGTCCCAGAAAATTGTTCGGGAAAGAGCATTAGAAAACCTTAAAGAGAGTAAACAGGAACTGGCAAATGGAAACTATGAAAATGCGGCCTACTTGTCCAGAGAAGCGATGGCGCAGGCAAAAAGCATTGATATAGGTGAAGACAGCAGCACCGCTGATATGCCGGAAAAGGAAATATTTTTTCTAACGCCCTTGCAGATGAAATTGTTTACAGCCGGGAATCTCCGGAAAGGCCCGTCTATTAAGGCGGGTGTCAAAAAAGTACTTCAAGAAGGACGCAGTGTTACTGTTGTCGGCCATAAACAGGATTGGGTGAAAGTCAAATTGGCAGAGACTGACGAGACCGGCTGGATCCATCTCTCCCTTCTTTATTAAGGGCTCAGATATTTTCCCGCCTCTGCCGCGTCCCTTTGTTGGTCGTCATCAGCCTGGTAAACAACCCGGTTTCGTCCCTCATTCTTGGCACGGTAGAGCGCCATATCAGCTCGCTTGACGACTTTTTGCTCATCCCCGTCCTGTTTCTGGATTCTGCCGATACCAACGGAAATGTGGACTTGGATTTCCTGATCTTCATGAATAAATTTATGGCTTGCAACGGCTTTTCGGATACGTTCTGCCGCCTGGATGGATTCATCCATTCCGGACTCTGCAAGGATCACGAGAAACTCCTCTCCGCCGTACCGACCGGCAGAGTCGACATTACGCAGATTTTCATCAAAGAGTTCCGCCACCTGTTTTAATACCGTGTCTCCGGCCTGGTGTCCGTATGTATCATTAACATCTTTAAAATGATCCACGTCAATCATTAATACGGAAAATCCTGTTTTATACCGGCGATAATATTTGTAGTGATCACGCAGGATACTCATCACCTGTTTTCTGTTATTCAAACCCGTCAGAGGATCAATTGTCGCCAGTTGCTCCAGTTTTGTCTGGCTGAGCTTGAGTTTGGCCACCATTTCATTGAAAACGGTTGTTGCAAACCCAATTTCATCGTTGCGGTATACTGGAAGCCGGACATCCAGATCACCTTCGGCCACCCGTTCAGCCCCTCTGGTTAAAACCGACAGCGGCACCATGATCTGCCTGCTCAGCAGATAAGCCACAATACCCATCAGAACAGTAAAACAGCAGAGAATAATAATATTTCGATGACGGGCGTTGATCAGTCCGGAGAAAGCCTTTTCATAATTCTCGGTAATAAAAAGTCCCCATTCAAGTTCTCGAAACGGGACGACCAGCCCCATTAAGCGTTCACCCCTGCCGTTGACATATTCACGAAGCTTTTGGCTGTCATCAGACGGTGCCAGAGAGATTTCATTGAGCACTTTTTTGGCCCCCCTGCCGAACAGAAATTGCCGACCTGTTTTTATATCCACAAGGGCTTCATAGGTCCAGTCTCCGGAGTCTCGAAACTTCGCCGGATCCAATAAAGGCAGTAATCCCGTGAGTCTGACTTCAATCGCCAGCAATGTTTCGTATTCATAAAGTTGATCCAGAAAAAAGGGAACACCGATCAGGATAAGGGGCGACTTGTCCCTTGAATCAATATAGGCGTTTCCCTTGAACCATTGTTTGTCTGAAATCTGTTCGATGCAATCATTGGGAAAGGGAAACGGCCGCGCCCGGCCGCCGCTTTCAGAGGCGGCGATAACAGAGCCGGTCTTGGAAAGAACAAAAATCCGGACATAATTTTTAAATTGATGCTGCAGTGTACTGAGATAGGTTTCAAGTATTTTGATATGTTGGCGCCGTTTTTTATTGTCATCCGCCTTTTTTTCAGGCGTGTTAAGATAAGCCGTAACGGTTTCCGATACAATTGACGCATTGGAAAACACGGTTAGATCATAAACCCGCTTTTTCAGCCATAGGGAAATTTCCCGTTCCATGATCTGTGCAGAGTCTGCAAACTTTTGCTTAACCTTTTCCTCCAGCGTGGTTTGCAGCATGTTCTGGAGTAAAAGCCCCATTGACAGGGACGGTATGGCCGTAATCAATACCGCAAAAATAAAAATTCGGTTCCTGATACTAAATAGATATCTGTTTTTATTTTTCTGTTTGCCCATAGATCACTAAGGATTAAACTTCTTTCAAAAGTTAATAATAATTGATTCAATACTGTTTTTGATTTTTCTTTATACTCAAGTGCAGGTGGAGATGATAAAATTGCTTTTAATTTCTTTTATAATAAAGTTATGAGTATTGAGTAGTGAGATTTAAAACAAGCTGTTTTCTCAATACTCAATACTCACATCTTTTATTGTTTGTTGTGTCCGTCAAGACATGGCCGTTATAAGAAAGCCTGGGTAAGTTACTCAGATCTTTCAAGCTTTGTTGTGGGCTATGCCTGGCAGTTGATATGTCACTTCAGCCCATGGCTGTTATACAATGTCATTTTCAATGAAGGCAACCAGATTTTTAGATCGTTCCTGTGGCGGGAGCCCTCTGGAACCTTGACGGTGCAGGAAACACACCGATTTTTTTTACCTCTTAGACGGGCTTGTCACTTTTTCATAAAAGCAAACACGGCCATGAGCACACCTATCAGGGAGCTTATAAAAACCATGGCCCGGATCTCCTCTGCCCCAAGTTTTCGGACTGCCGGATATTTTGCTGCCATGGCGCTCAGAAAAACAATGACAATAAAAGGCAGGGCGGGCAGGTACAGGTTCATCGATCTTGCCGCCATAATGGAGAGAACCAGACCGATACCTGCCACGGGGAAAAATACCCGGGACGTGTTTTTCGCCTGTTTTGATCCGGCAAGGCTGAATATATTGTCGCTTATGCCGAATCGCCGCGCGCCTGCCGACAATAAGGCTACCACGACCCAGTCGGTGATGCCGAACACAGGCAAAAAATAATCATTGCCGGGCATGGGCATTTTGACCAGGAAAAAATCCACCACAGGCACCGGGCCTGTCATGCCTTCCCGGTAATATCCGGAAATATTTTCTGCAAACTTGCGGGTGGGGCCCATAAAGACACTGAACATGTCGGACAGGGCCACGGCAAATCCAATGGGAATAAACTCAGCGGGGCGCTTTAGCGGGATGGCCAGCCAGTGGCCTGCCACACAGGCGAAAAGCACCAGGGTCGCCGTGGACAGGACCGTAATGAAATTGCTTTTCAGACCTGCCTGGACGGGCAGGTAAAGAATTACCAAGATCAGTGTCAAAGCCCCCATCCAGGACAGACGCCGGACCGTGTCCGTACCGATGGCCGGTTCAATTCGTGTTTGATAAATCCGGGTCATCCAGGCCAGACAAGCAATGAGCCCCACAATGATAATATAATCAAATCCGGCCCGGGCCGTTTCAGGCAATATCCGGTCCAGTGCCTGGAATCCAAGCGTTCCCAGGCCCCAGACCAGGTATATGCTGATTACAGCCTTAATCGCTATTCGTATCCGCCGGCCGCACTGCCGATCCCCAGAAGATCGGCGATGTTGGCAGACGGATCAATTTTAGGTTCAATCTGGGGGGTTGCACAGGTTAAAAGCGTGGATACCCCGGGTCCATGACCGGCCAGCAGACAGTCGGAGTGGACCACAATGCCGATGGTGACCGCGCCCTGGACATAGGCCCTGCCATAGGCGTTGTCATGGTCCATCAGGGCCACAAAATCCCCGAATCGGATTTTATCCAGGTTGTATTTTTTTACGGTCTCGGGATCTGAAGTCATGATATCATAATCACCTGCCCCCACATGGGCACGTCCAACACCTGATCCCATGCAGGGCGCAGGTACAATGGTGGTCACGGCCACCTGGAGGATACCTGCATCGGTTTCAACAATATTCATTTTTTCCAGCAGGCCGGGGTCCAGGTTGAACAGTTTAATTTCAGGATAGTCGGTCAGGGCCAGGCCCTGGCCTTTGGCCCGGATCAGGATTTTGTCCTCATAGCTCATTTTTTCTTTGATTTTGCGGGGGAATTCCACAATCACATGTTCGGAGCCCCCGTGGTGGCCGATGACCACACCGGTTTCTCCCTGGGCTTCTCCGGAAATGATTTTAGCCTGGTTGCCCACGCACGAGAAAAGCTGGAGGGTGTTGTTGGGAAAATCATTGGGGTTTTCCATATTGGCCGTGCAGGATACCCCGGGTTCGATATGGTCGCCGGCAAGTCCGAATGCCGGGTCCCCAACCTGAACATTGAGGGTGATGCCGCCGATGCCGGGCAGCAGAAAGGGATTTCCTTTATGGTCCACTTTCCAGCCGGCTCCTGCCCGGGGCATGCCGGGTTTGCAGGCCAGGAACAGTTCAACCACTTTATCTTTATTTGTTTTTAACATGATATGCACCTCATTTTTTTAATTTAATCAGAAAGGGGATTGCCGTAAAACCTGCCAGGGCGGATATGATAAACATCATGTTCAGGCCGAATGCGTCTGCAATGGCCCCTGCCGCCACAACAGCTATGGATCTTACGGCAAAGGAGAGCATCATGAAAAGCCCATTGGCGGCTGCGGGACTTTCCTTGGCATTCTCCTGGATCAGAGCCAGCATCACAGGGGTGGTTGACAATACGGTGAACCCTGTTATCAAAAGTGAAAGTATCTGGATTACCCCCGTGGTTAGGGCAAACAATAAGATGGTCACAGGGGCTACGGCCAAGGCCCAGAACAGCACTCTCCTTCGCCCCAGACGGTCGGACAGGATACCTGCGGACAGGATGCCTGCAACGCCTGTGGCCTCATACAGGGTCAGTGCCGTGCCCCCCAGCCACAACGAACCTGTGGCCTGTTCGACATACACCGTTAAAAACATGCCCATGGACCCGTGCATCATGGCCCGGGCTGAAAGAATGCCCGCCAGGGGATTGAGTACATGCCGGATCTCTTTGTAGGACTGGGTTAAAGATCCCCGACGCTTTGCTTTTACCGCTTCCTGTGAGGGTTCCAGGATTATGAACAACAGCACGGAGGTGGCCAGGGCCAGGGCCAGGACAAAATGGAACCGGGCCAGCCCCAGGTAAGATACCGCCGCAACGGCAAGGATGGGCCCCATTGTTCTTGCAAACTCTCCGCCGGTCATGAAAAAACTCATGCCCCGGCCTTTGAATTTGCCCGAATACCTTGCCACCGTCACCGGGGCAGGGACATGGAACAGGGATACCGAGATGCCGGCCACAAAGACCAGGATCAGCAGCATGCCATAGGACGGGGCAATGCCGATGAGGCTCATGGGAATGGCGGTCAGGGTCGGGGCCAGAATCACCAGCCACCGGGCAAGCCCTTTGTTGTCTGCAAACAGACCAATGAACGGGTTGGCCAGGGATGGGATCTGCATCACCGTGGATAAAAGACCTGCCTGGCTCAGGGTGATGGAAAGCTTTTCAATGATCAGGGGTAGCAGGGGTGCCAGGAAGCTTGTGTAAATATCATGGACAAAATGGGCAAATGCAATGGTGGTGACCCTGGATGTTTGAAATTCAGATGCTTGACGTTCGGATGCTTGAAATTCGGACGCCTTGGCCGAATGTTTATCTGGTATTGTCATTTAAAAATCAGCCTTTGCAACCAGATCCATGGCTGCATGGGCAGTCATGTTGCACTGCAGCGGTGTGATGGATATAAAATTTTTAAGCAATGCACTGTCATCTGACCCTTCACATGGCTCATTCGGCGCCATGCCGGCGTACCAGTAATATGTCAGGTCCCTGGGATTTCGGCGGCGGTCAAATACATTAATCAGGTTGTTATCTGCCTGGGAGGTTACCTTTGTGCCGGCGATCCGGTCAAATGAAACGGCCGGAGCATTGATGTTCAGGAAAATCCCCGGAGGAAGATTCAGGGCCATGGCTTTCTCCAGAATGGAAGCTGTATAGCTTGCCATGCCGTGAAAGTCCATCTCATCACCGTACTGGATGGATACGGCAATGGCGCGAATTCCGTTGATGGCCGCTTCCCGGGCCGCGCCTACGGTACCGGAGTAGTTGATGTTTAATCCGGTGTTGGACCCGGCATTGATTCCTGAAATTACAAGGTCCGGTGTCTGGTCACAGATATCAAACAGGGCCAGTTTTACACAGTCGGCCGGGTTGCCGGCAACCGCATGCCCAAAGTCGTTGTGTCCCAGGCGCACTTTCTGGTGTTTCAGCGGCGTGTGCAGGGTGATGCCATGACCCACGGCGCTTTTCTCCCTGTCCGGGGCTGCCAGGGTCACCTCATGGTCTGATTTTAATGCATTGAATAAGGCCCGAATGCCCGGGGCCTGGTATCCGTCGTCGTTTGTCACTAATATTTTCATAGCTTGTTTTGTTCCTGTTGACGAATTTGTGTATCTAAAAAAAATGACGCTTGTGTTGATAAAACATAAAAGAGGAGGCTTCTGCAATAAAAATTGACAAAAAAAAGCAGTACCCTTATATATTATAAATTGATTAGCATATAAACAATAAAAACAGGCAGAATAATTTATGGGAAGAAAAAGCATATCTCATATCAGAAAACCTGAAATACTGAGGCATACCTACAAGGTTGTGGAAGAAGAAGGCTTCAAGGGTATGACCATCGGTAAAATCGCAAAGCGAATGGGCGTCAATTCAGGTCTGCTTATTCATTATTTTAAGAGCAAGGAAGGCCTGATCATGGAAATGGTAGATTTCCTTTATGAAACTTCCATGAACAATTACCTCAAGGAGTTGGAGGCGCTCACCAGCTCCAAGGAACGCATGGAGACCCTTCTGGGAATTCTTTTTGACGCCAGCGGCACCTGGCCCCAGCGGGATGCTGTGTTCTGGTCCTGCTATGCCATGGGATTCCGGGATGAGAACATCAGGGAAAGAATCCGGGACATGATGCTTAAATTCATTGAATTCGGGATTGAAGAGATCGCGGGCTGGGAAGAGACCGGGCTAGCCAGTGTAGAAAATAAAAAAAGAGCTTCCGCCAAAATTTTTGCCCTGTCAGAGGGCTTCGGTATTGTGAAAAATTCACTGGACGATCCGGAGCTTATTAAGGAGGTTGCCGACTTTTTTAAAAATACGACCTTGAAAATTTTAAATTGCAAATCAGCACTAAATCAAGAACAGCCCTGAATACCGCCTTGCTTTGCTGTTCCCGGCAAAGCTGTTTTACATCTTTTTCAACTTCGTTTCTTAAACCATGAATACCTTGTTGGGTATTGTGCTCAGAAAACGGCTGCCGGTTTCCGTTATCTGGATCACGCTTTCTATGCCTGCGGCGAACCGGTCCTTAAAAATAAATTTCGGCTCCACGGCAAACACCATTCCCGGTTCAAGCAGTGTACTCCGACCCTTTGAAATAATGGGGTCTTCGACCAGTTCGAGACCAATGCCATGTCCTATAAATTTGGATTTTAATCCGGGAAAGCCTAGGAATTGTTCCCCATATCCAAACCTGTCCGCCATGGTCACGGCGATCTGAAAGATCGTCTTCATGGCAACACCGGGTTTCATGGCTTCCTTGACATGGAAAAGAATGTCAATGGCTGCCCGGCTTGCACCATCGGCCCGGCGGTCCATTTTTCCGGTCACAAACATCCGGGATTCATCCATGTGATAGCCAAATGCCATGGTGCCGAAATCAATGAGTACGGGGTCATTTTTTTCAATCACCCGGGTGCCGGCACCAAAGGGGAAGGCGGTGTACATACCGGTGCCGCATACCGGAGAATCCAGTGCACCTGACTGCCCCCCGCTTGCACCGCCCATGATGTGGAAGGTAAACCCGACGGATCTGTAATGGCGTACCTGTAGGCGGCCCGAGTGCCCCTGGGTCCTGGCAAAGGCCTCAATGCGTCCGGCCAGATCTGTTTCCCGGATGCCGGGTTCAAGGTTTTCGGCTATAAAGTCAAATACCCGGCTGGATATTTTTGCCACATCCTGCATGATGCCGATTTCATATTCTGACTTTATTGCCCTGCAGGAGATGATCAGGGGCGAGGCATCCTGCCAGGTACAGCCAAAAAACAAAGACTGATAAAACCTGAAATCCCTGACCGGGACAAGGTCAAAGGCGATGCCCATGGTTTTGGCAAAACCACCGTGGCTGTCCTGGATAATCTGGGGGATTTCCGTGACTGAAAAAACCTGGATAATCTGGGTCAACGGACTTTCGGCAACCGCTCTGGGAAGGTATTTTTTTACGAATAAAATGGGCTCATGTTCGAGGGTCACGTATAGCCAGGCATCCTGGGCTGAACCGCTGAAGTAGTAATAATCCGGTCTGTGGGTCAGAAATACACCGTCCACACCGGCCTGGGCCATCTTCTCTTTCAGGGTTTGTATCCGCTGGCTGATTTCTGTTGCAGGGGTCAGATCCAGAGGCAAAAGCTTATCTATCATTTTTTTTCACGATTCTTTTTGTTTATACTTAAAGTCACTCGTTTATTTTATCAATATATTTGGAATTTAATAAAGTATAATCCTTAATTTTTAAATTGTAAGGGTCCACCCTATATGTTGCGCAGCCTAAAATCGGGAACCTAAGCTTCGATAGACACGTTGTGTATAGGACCAACCCTTACTTTTCATCAGGCTTGATGGTCAGGGCCTGGTCATAAGATCGGTCACGAGGTGCCCGTTCGGAAAGTTTTTTAAATTGATTTTTATCTGATTTTTTGGCATGTTGCTGTGCGCAGAAACACAAAATAAAACTATTTGAGGTTAAATATAATAAATGAATACAAAACGACTAATGCTGGGAAACGAGGCTTTGGCCTATGGGCTGCTGAAAAACGGTTGCCAGATGGCCTGCGCCTACCCCGGCACCCCGTCTTCGGAAATTCTGTCCGCCGTTGTTTCCCTGAAAAAAGAGATGAAGCTTGATATTCACGCCCAGTGGGCAGTGAATGAAAAAGTGGCATTTGAAACCGCTTACGCAGGGGCCCAGGCAGGGCTTCGAACCGCGGTTGCCATGAAACAGGTGGGACTGAACGTGGCTGCCGACCCATTGATGAGTTCCGTATACTTAGGCGTGAAAGGTGGTTTTCTGGTGATCAGTGCCGATGATCCCGGCCCCCACTCATCCCAGACCGAACAGGATTCACGCTTAATGGCGGTCATGGCCAAACTGCCGGTGCTGGATCCGGACTCCCCGGTCCAGGCTGCGGAACTTGCCGGTATCGCCTTTGACTTGTCCGAAGCCTTTGAGATTCCGGTGATGCTGCGGCCCACGACCCGGGTGTGCCATTCCCGCCAGAGTATGGATGTGGAAAAAATTGAAATGACGCTGCGTCAGGCAGCCTTTGAAAAAAATCCGGGCAGATGGGCGGCAACACCAAAATTTCGGCTCCAGCTCCACAAGGAACTGGAGGCCAAACTGGCCAAAATTGCACACTACGAACCCACCCGCCCCCGGCTGGTGTCCGGCTCGGCCAAAGGTCGTGGACAGGCCATTGTCGTAGCTGGTGTGGCGGCGGCCAATGCCCGGGACATTATTAAAGAAAGAAATATGGATATTCCTCTCTACCAAGTCGTTCAGCCTTTCCCCCTTCACACGGATTTTATCCATGAGATGGACGGCTACGATGAAATTCTGGTGCTGGAAGAGACCTGGGGCGTCATTGAAATGCAGCTGGCAGATAAAAATCGGGTGAAGGGGAAAAATACGGGCTTTATCTCTCCGGCTGGCGAACTATTGCCGGAAAATGTGGAAGAACGGATCTGCGCCTTTGTGGGTGTAGATTACCAGGCGCCGCAAATCACCATGCTGCCCGGGCGGCGTCCGACCCTGTGCGCAGGCTGCCCCCACCGTGCCAGCTTCTTTGCCATTAAAAAGGCCGCGCCCAAGGGGATCTTCACCAGCGACATCGGATGCTACACCCTGGGCTGCAATCTCGGGGCCGTGGACACGGTTACCTGTATGGGGGCAGGTATCAGCCAGGCTGCCGGTTTCACCATTGCCTATGCCAAAAACGAGAAACAACCGCCGGTTTTTTCCACCATTGGCGACTCCACATTTTTCCATTCCGGTATTCCCGGATTGATTGAAACCGTCACCAAAAAAATTCCTTATGTCCTGGTGATTCTGGACAACCGGACCACGGCCATGACCGGCCACCAGCCAACACCGGCCTCGGGCAGGGACGCATCAGGAGATCCCTGCATTGCCGTAAATATCCCTGCCATTGTCAAAGGCTGCGGGGTAAATTTCATTAAAACTGCAGACCCATATGATCTGCCGGCATTTATCGATATTCTCAAAGAGGCAAACGCATATTGCAAAGAAAACGGTCCGGCCGTGGTGATTGCCGAACACCCGTGCCTGCTTAACTTGGACAGGGCTGAACTCAAAGCATCCTTTAAACGAGTAATCGTAAATAGGGATGTCTGTGACGGCTGCGGATATTGCATAAGCCAGTTTGAATGCCCGGCCCTAAACATGGACAAAGAGACTGAACAGATCTGCATTGACCCCGGCCTTTGCACCGGATGCGCGGTTTGTTCATTTGTCTGCCCCAAGGGCGCACTTGTCCTTGAAAATCAGGAGTAAATATCATGTTAAATAATCAGCAGATTATCATTTCAGGTCTGGGCGGGCAGGGTGTTCTTTTTATTACAAAACTGCTGGCCGGCGCTGCCATGGCCGACAATCTTCCCGTACTCACCTCGGAAACCCACGGTATGGCCCAAAGGGGTGGAAATGTAATTTCCTATCTTAAAATCGGTGATTTCTCAGGACCGCTGATCCGACCTGCCACTGCCGATGCGCTGATTGCCCTGAAAGCCGAAAGTTTTGCCCACCATTCCTATTTTCTCAAACCCGGGGGGTTGGCCGTGGTGAACAGCCCGGATCCTGTTGAAGATGACAGGTACAGGGTGTTTTGTGGAAATGCCACTGCCCTGGCTGAAGAGGCCGGCAATGTACGCAGCGAAAATGTAGCCATGCTGGGATTTTTCATGGGTGCCATCAAAGATGACACCCATCTGTTCAACCCGGACACTCTTGCGCGAATGATCAAGGAGAAATTCCAGGCAAAACCAGCAGTGGCGACAACTGTACTAAGCCTGCTTGAGGCAGGCATGCAACTATATCAAAAAAGGTAACTTAATGAGTTTTATCCCTTTAAACATAACCGGCGAACAGATCGCCGATATTCAGCAACAGGGTCTGAAATGGACCGTGGCCCACGCCTATAACAACAGCCCCTATTACAAAAAAAAGCTCGAAGCCGCAGGCTGCAGGCCCGAAGATGTCAAAACTCTTGATGATCTTGAAAACCTGCCTTTTACGGACAAGCATGACTTTCTTAAGGACTATCCTTTTCCCTTGCGGTCTGTGCCGATGTCCGACATTGTACGAATCCACGGATCTTCGGGAACCACGGGTAAAAGAAAAATTTTGTGCTACACAAAAGAGGATGTGGACAACTGGGCCAATATTTTTGCCCGGTGTTATGAGTTGGCCGGTGTCACCAAACTCGACCGGGTCCAGATTGCCGTAGGCTATGGGCTTTGGACTGCAGGTGTTGGTTTTCAGAACGGGTGCGAGCGTTTAGGCGCCATGGCTGTGCCTCTAGGTCCGGCTAATGTGGACATGCACATTGACATGCTGTTGGATCTTGAATCCACGGTCTTCTGCGCCACTGCTTCCATGGCCCTGCTCCTGTCCGAAGAGCTTGAAAAGCGCAAACTGACGGAAAAAATCAAATTAAAAACCATCATTTTAGGGGCCGAGCGCCACAGCGCGTCCATGCGCAAACGTATCCAGGAGATTACCGGGGCCAAACATATCCATGACATCTACGGCATGACCGAGCTTTACGGACCCGGCACCGGCCTTGACTGCACAGAGCATGCAGGTATCCATTACTGGGCCGACCATTTTATTTTTGAGGTGATTGACCCGGTAACCCTCAAGCCCCTACCCGTCGGGGAAGAAGGAGAGCTTGTGGTCACCACCCTGAAAAAACAGGGTACGCCTTTAATTCGCTACCGCACCCATGATGTCACCCGGCTGATTCCCGGGGCCTGCGCCTGCGGCAACCCCTTTCCCCGGCATGCCAGAATTTCCGGGCGTACAGATGACATGTTTATCTTCAGGGCGGTAAACATCTATCCCAGCCAGATTGATGATATTCTAAGCGGTATTGACGGGGTGGGCAGCGAGTACCAGATTCACCTGAACCAGGATGCCGACGGCAGGGATTATATGACCATCCGGGTGGAGCGCACCAATGATGCCGCCACAGGAGAAGAGAGCGGCCTGGCCGACCAGGTGTCCGGCCGGATTCGTAAAAAACTGCTGGTCAGATCCCGGGTTGAAATCGTGGATTACGGCACCCTGCCCCGGACTGAAAAAAAAAGCAAGCGGGTGTTTGATAACCGTCCATCTGAATAAATTTACTACTCCCTGCGGGGAAAGACAAAGGAGTTACAATGAAAAAAGCATCATTATTTTTCTGTGTTCTGGCAGCAATTGCGTTTGTTTCCGGAACAAGCCCTGTCCCGGCCCAGGCCAAAAAAGTGAGCCTGAACTATGCCAATTTTCCCCCAGCCCCCACCTTTCCCTGCGTACAGATGGAAAGATGGAAAACCGAAATTGAAAAACGTACCGACGGTGCCGTACAGATCAACACCTTTCCCGGCGGAACGCTTTTGGGTGCCAAAGAGATGATGGACGGGGTCATCAACGGCCAGGCCGACATCGGCTGTATCTGCATGGCTTATCAGCCCGGCCGCTTCACCGTGACCAATGCCACAAGTCTTCCCCTGAACATTCCCGACGCCAAGACCGGCAGCCTTGTGCTTTTAGATCTGTATAACAAATACCAGCCCGAGGCTTTTGACAAGGTAAAGGTGTTGACCATGTTTGTCACAGCCCCTGCCAATATCATGTCCAAAGCGCCGGTGGCCGAACTTTCCGACCTCAAGGGCCTTGATCTGCGTGCATCCGGTGGTGCGGCCCAGATTCTCAAAGCCTGGGGCGCCAACCAGGTGGGTATGCCCATGTCCGACACCCCCGAAGCCCTGCAGAAAGGTGTGGTCAAGGGACTGTTTTCCTCTTTGGAGGTGATGAAGGATCTTAAATTTGCTGAAATCTGCAAATACATCACCATCACCGACACCGTGATCTATCCTTTTGCCGTAATCATGAACAAAGGCAGCTGGGACAAGCTGCCCGACGATGTGAAACAGGTCATGGACGGCATGATCCAAGAGCAGTCTGCCTGGACCGGCGAATACATGGACCGGCATGTCAGTGATTCCATTGCCTGGTCAAAGAAAGAACACCAGGTGGAAGTGATTACGCTCTCTGCTGAGAAAAAGGCCGAGTGGAATGCGCGGCTTGCCCCCATTACGGAGAGCTGGATTAAAACAGCCCAAGAAAAAGGTCTGCCCGGAGACCGGATTGTAAAAGATATTAAAACGCTTATTGAAAAACACGCCGCAAAATAGCAATATACCCATGGAAACCATTGAAAAAATAAGTGACTTGCTTAACCGGTGGGCCGGGATCATTGCCGGGATCATTCTGGTCTTCATGATCCTTTTGACCATGGGCAATATTGTGCTGCGCAGGGTCGGGGTGCCCATCCGGGGCACCTATGAAATCATGGGATTTGCAGGGGCCGTGATCACGGCCCTTGCCATGGGCTTTACCCAGAAAAAAAGAGAGCATATCCATGTGGACATTTTGATAAGCCGGTTTCCGCGGGGGGTCAAAAAGGCCGTTTTTGCCGTGAACAACGGATTATGCACCCTCTTTTTTTTTGCCGCTGCGTGGTTTGTGGGCCGACGGGGCATGACCCTTTTTGAAACAGGAGAGGTATCGGAAACCCTTAGAATGGTATACTATCCCTTTGCTTTTGTCGTGGCATTCGGCTGCTTTCTGCTGGCTGCCATGCTGTTTATTGATCTGGTTAAACTGTTTATTCTAAAGGATTCCAAATGAGCCTGACCCTGGTGGGCATCCTCGGGATCGTCGGCCTGATGTTGCTGCTGTTCGTGTTCGGCATGCCCGTAAGCTTTGCCATGGCCCTGGTGGGTTTTGGCGGCTTTTCCTATATTCTCAACGTTAATGCGGGTGTAAACATGATCAGCCAGGAGTTCTGGGCGGTATTTTCCAATTACGGGCTCACCGTGATCCCTTTGTTTGTGTTCATGGGACAGATCGCTTTTTATTCCGGGGTCAACGATCGCCTTTATAAGGCGGCGTATAAATGGATAGGGCATATCCGGGGGGGCATTGCCATGGCCACCATCATGGCCTGCGCAGCCTTTGCCTCCATCTGCGGGTCGAACACGGCCACGGCGGCGACCATGACCACGGTGGCATTTCCCCAGATGTCCAATTTCAGGTATAAACCCATGCTCTCGTGCGGGTCGATTGCCTGCGGCTCCACCCTTGGGGTTGTGATCCCGCCCTCCGTGGTGCTTATCATCATCGGCCTTTCCACGGAACAGTCCATTGCCCGGCTTTTTTACGGTGGCATCGGGGCCGGCATTCTTTTGTGTCTGTTGATGCTGCTCACGGTCTATGTGGTCTGCCGTCTGAATCCCGAATGGGGCCCGGCCGGTCCAAAGTCGGGTTTTGGCGAACGCATCCGGTCTCTTTCCGGTGCCATTGAGATGTTGATTCTGTTTTTCCTGATCATGACCGGGTTGTACGCCGGATATTTCACACCGTCAGAGGCCGGCGGGGCAGGGGCCTTTTTTGCTCTGGTTATCAGCCTTGTCCAGCGGACACTCTCCTGGGAAAATTTCAAAAAGGCTATCATGGATACCTTGCGGGTCTCCTGCATGGTCATCATGCTTATCACAGGGGCCATGATCCTGGGTAAATTTTTAACGATTACCCGCATTCCATTTAACATGGCCTCGTGGGTGGCGGATCTGAACGTTCCCGATCCCGTGATCCTGGCTGTAATTTTCGGTATGTACGCCATTGGCGGTGCCATCATGGATGCCCTGGCCCTTTTGCTGATCACCATCCCCATCTTTTTCCCAGTGGCCTCTCAGATCGGCTGCGACCCCATCTGGTTTGCCGTTCTCATTACCGTGGTTACAACCCTTGGCGCGGTTACACCCCCTGTGGGTGCCACTACTTATGTGGTGGCGGGCATGGCCAAGGGCAGTACTTTAAATGAAGTATTTAAGGGTGTTACATTTTTTCTTCCGGCCTATCTGGTTTGTATTGTTCTACTTATGATGTGTCCCTGGATTATTACCTTTCTGCCGGGACTGTTGTAATAGTTGAATATTTTATGCTTTGGTTGACAAAAGGGGGTGCCTATCCTTAAAATTGATGGTCGGATGAGTTTGGCGATAAAAAAAAATTTGATACAAAAAAAACTTTGGAAATGGAGGATTTAAAACATGGCGTTACGAATAAACACACTTCTTCTGGTAATTTTTACAGGCCTTTGGATTCTGGCCGCTGACTGTGCTTTTGCCCAGTCTTTAAAGCCCACTTTGGAAAAGGCCTGGAATGACTATCTTCAGGCCAGCAGGTCAGGAAATGAATCGGAACTTGAAAAGACAATGTCTTCCTTCAGCCTTTGCAGCTTAAAAAACAAATTGGCTTCGGCACAACGGTCGTTAACGCCTGAAATCATAAAAGGTTTTGCAAAATACAGCCCGGATATATCCAAAATGGAATTTGCCGGGGTGCTTGAAAAAGGGGACAATGCAAGTCTTGTCTATGTCAGGGATTCAGGGAAAAAAGACGCCTCCGGAAACCCCATGGCGACCTTCAGCGCCATTAAATTTGTCAAGGAGTCAGGATGGAAAGTGGACGCCACCATGAATTGCGACAAGCCAATGTATCAGAATGATGGCCGGAAAACAGGATTTTATCTGTCAGATCTGCGACAGGAGTGTGCCATGGACGGGAATGTAAAACCGCCCCCGGCCCTAGTTTCAAAGCCGTATTCATCCGCTCTGCTTGATGTATTCAGCTATGGTTACCAGGCTCAGGTTACGGTCAACGGGGTCCCCCAGGAGCCGGTCACCGCGAGTTGGTCCGGGGTCGTGATCGGTGGTCTTCGTAAAAACGAAAACAACATCACCATTAAGATGACAAAAGTGGACACAGACAAGCAGAGCGTTCCTAAGATAAGAATCCGTCAGCTTCTTAAAAATCGCACAACACGAGAAGTGTTAAAATTTGAGCCCCGGAAAAATATTGAAGGCGTCCACACGTTTACCGTTTCAGTCATATAGGTTTCCGGTAATGAAGGTGAGTTCCCATGACAAGTATGAGGAAAATACATAATTACAGGGGGTTCTCCACGGAATCAGACAATTCCATCTTTAAGCTGGAAAACAACTTCGGCGCCCATCACTATACCAGGATAAATCTGGTGATCAGACGCGCCGAAGGCTGCTGGCTCACCGACGATAAGGGAAACAAATACCTGGACTGCCTGGCCGCCTACTCGGCTGCCAACCCGGGGCACCATCATCCCACGATTACCAATGCCCTGATCAACGCGCTGACCGGCAATTATGCATCGGTTATCTCCAACGTGGTTTTCACTGACCCTTTGGGCATATTTCTTTCCGAATGTGCCTCCTTTGCCCCTCAGCTTGGCCCCAGATTCGGTGCGCACGGCAACAAGGTCCTGGCCAAAAACGGTGGTGTGGAATCGGTTGAAACATCAATAAAAGCCATGCGCTACTATGGATTCAAACAAAAAGGAATTGAAGACGGCAAGCAGGAAATCATTGTGTTTGACAGAAATTTCCATGGCCGTACCCTTTCTGTGGTCTCCTTTTCTTCCAACAAAAAATACCGTGAAGGATTCGGTCCTTTAACACCGGGCTTTGTCTCTGTGCCCTTTGGGGATCTGGACGCGGTTGAAAAAGCGGTCACCCCCAACACCTGCGGTATTCTTGTGGAACCCCTTCAGGGTGAAGGCGGTATGATTATCCCGCCCAGGGGTTTTCTCAAAGGATTGAGGGCCCTGGCTGATGAAAAAGACCTGTTCCTGGTCTGTGACGAAATCCAGGTAGGATTGGGTCGTGCCGGCAAACGGTTTTGCTTTGAGCACGAAAGCATTGTGCCCGACGGCTTAATTCTGGGCAAGGCCCTTTCCGGGGGACTGGTGCCCTTGTCCGTCTTCATGACCAACGCCGAAATTATGGATATGATTTTTTCCAAGGGGTCTGACGGTTCCACATTCGGTGGCTACCCCCTGGCCTGTGTGGCCGGTATCGCAGCCCTGAAGGTATTTCAGGAAGAAAAACTGGATGAACAGTCCGCACAAAAGGGTGCCCGTTTAAAGAAACGCATTGAAGATATCGGCAAACGTTCTCCCTATGTCAAAGAGGTGCGGGGGTTGGGTCTTTTCATCGGCATTGAAGTTAAAGACAACAATGCCATGGAGTTCTGCCGCAAACTGATGAAGGAAGGAGTTGTTGTGAATGACAGCCACGGTCACACCATTCGTATTTCTCCGCCCCTGGTCATCAATGACGAGGAGATGGATTTCATGGTGGAACGTCTGGAGCGGGTTTTGGTTCCATAGGTGTTCGGAATACGTTCCGTATCTGGAACGTATTCCCATTAAAGGAATTAAAGGGCAGGCGGATCAAGCGATCCGCCTGCCCTTTTCGTTTACATACAGGATCTACCAGCATCTGGCAGCGTGATTGCGTTGCCGGCCGCCACAATACCCGTCACCCCGGCCGTATGTCTGTCCGCCCATGGGAATGAAATGTTGTACGGCTGTGCCTTGGCTCTCAGCTCACTCTGGGTCTTGCTGATATTTTCGGACAGGGCCCTGGCTCTCTTGGGATCAGGGTTTGTTCCTGCCGTCAATCCACTCAGTTCAGCCCGGTCGGCAGAGATTAAAAATATTGACGTGCGTGTGATTGTGGCCACCAACAAAGATCTGGAAAAAAATGCAGGCCGGGCCCTTTTTATACGTTAATCCATAACCCTTTGATACATTTCATCATTGTAACCAATCATTAGCATCTTATCGATTTCTATGGTTGGTGCTCGAAGATTACCTGACCTGCCTATTGCCGATTTCAATATCTCTTCACGATTTGTTTCATCCGGTGAAAAAGTCAGTACCTTCTTGCCCTTCCCAATATGAACGATGTCATACTGTTTGATTCTCTCCCAAGCTGATTCCAGATCAATTCCTTCCTTCCCGGCATCCGTCACCTGTCCTACCTCAATCTGATTATCGTCAAAAAACTTTTGAGCTTTTTTGCATGATACTCAGCCTTTTCTGAAATATGCCCACCCCACTGTCATGACAATCTCCCTCCAATCTATTCAAAGCGGTGATAATGGTTCCTGATAGAAATTTCGAGGACACCTTATTTATTGGCAGAAATTAAAGCATTTGTTTAAATTTATACCATTGCACGGATCAGTGCAGTGGCTCCGACTTTCCCTCATCACATTACACAAACAGGGAATAGACGGCAACAGACATTTTTCAGCGATCAGGAGTTCGAAGCCTATCTGAACCTTGATGTCGGAATGGTCCTGATCACCGCCCCGGTCTTGCAAAATATCCTGATGATTGGAAATGGAGCAGTGTCGGGGCACACATATGGATAAAAAGGATGAGATTCTTGTCAAAACAAGCCCTGCTGATCAGCGTCAATTATAATTCCCGCCGAACGACAATTAAAATTCCCGAAATTTAAAGAATCAAAAAAATGGTAAAAGCATCCAAATTTTACTGAAGGAGTGATTTGGATGGTAACAAACCAACAAGTGAGGAGGTTGTTCAAGTTGATTCAATCTGAGAAGGATTTCGGGATCGCAGCAATGAAAGCAGGTATGGATGAGAAGACGGCTCGAAAGTACCGTGAAATTGGTAAATTACCAAGCGAGCTTCAACAGGAGCACGACTGGCGTACACGTAAAGATCCGTTTGAAGAGGCATGGGATAGTATCAAAGAAATGTTATCAATAAATCCGGGGTTGGAAGCCAAAACCATTTTTGAGGATATGCAGCGCAAACAGCCCGGCCGATTTGCCGATGGTCAATTAAGGACTCTGCAGCGACGGATCAAGCATTGGCGGGCCACAGAAGGTCCAGGCAAAGAAATATTCTTTGCACAAATACATAAACCAGGCGAACTATGCCAGTCTGACTTCACGCATATGGATAAGCTGGGTGTCACCATAGGCGGCGTTCCCTTTGATCACATGATCTATCATTTTGTTTTAACCTTTTCTAACTGGGAAACCGGGAGCATATGTTTTTCTGAAAGTTTTGAAAGCCTGAGCCATGGCCTGCAAAATGCCTTATGGAACTTGGGCGGTGTTCCCCATCGTCACCGTACAGATTGTTTGGCGACGGCTGTTAACAAGGAGACCCATCCGGAAGAGTTCACCCGCAGGTATCAGGATCTTATGGACCATTACGGTCTGACACCTTGCAAAACGAACCCATCCAGTCCCAATGAAAATGGTGATGTGGAGCAGCGCAATTATCGATTTAAAAAGGCTGTTGACCAGTCCCTTCTGTTAAAAGGCCACCGGAATTTTAAAGACCGGGAGGAATATGAGTGTTTTCTGTCCAAACTGTTTGGCCAACTGAATGCCGGGCGAAAAGACCGCCTATCAAAAGAACTTGAAATTTTGCATCGGCTACCCAAAACCCGAATCGACTCATGTAAAAAATTGGATCTCAAAGTCGGTCCCGGCTGTACCATACGAGTTAATCACAACGTATACTCAGTGAACAGCAGGCTTATAGGAGAAAAAATACAGGTCCGCCTTTACATGGAATACCTGGAAATCTGGTACGGGCAAAAAAAGGTCGATACCTTGCCGCGGTTACGGGGGGAAGGGAAGTACAAAGTCAATTACCGGCATATCATTGACAGTTTGGTCAGAAAACCGGGGGCGTTTGAAAATTATCGATATCGTAATGACATGTTCCCCACCAGCCGTTTTCGGATCGCGTATGATTACTTAAAAGAGCGCTATACCGTTCAAAGCGCTGCGTCAAGATATCTGAAGATTCTATACCTTGCCGCAAAAGACAGTGAAGTGGCTGTAGACAATGCCTTGACGATTTTAATTAATGAAGGCCATGAGATCAGCAAAGATGCGGTCCAGCGGCTTATGAAATCTAATGCCCCTGTTGCCGGGCCGGATGATATCCATATCCCGGCCATTGATTTAAGCAGTTATGACCAACTTCTCAAAATGGTGGAGGCATGATGAGCGACAGAGACCAGATTGTAAACCATCTTAAAAGTCTGCACATGCCGACCATGCGCCGCAGCTATGAAGAAATGGCAGATCAGGCCCGGGCTGAGTCATGGGGGTATGAGCACTATCTTTTGCAGTTGCTGAATCTTGAATGTGAAGGGCGCTGGCAAAACCGGATAGCACGGAACCTGAGGGCATCCAGGCTGCCACCCTCGAAAACCTTTGAGAATTTTGATAAAAAGCGTCTTCCCATAAAGGTCGCTAATCATTTGAATGTACTGATCGACGGCTCTTTTTTAAATCAATCTGAAAACATTTTGGCCTTTGGAAATCCTGGAAGCGGGAAAACCCATCTGTTATGTGCCATTGGTCATGAATTGATTGCACAAGGAAAACAGGTCCTTTTCATCCCATGCAGCCATCTTGTCCAGGATCTGCTGATCGCCAAAAGGGAACTTGAGTTGACAAAAAAGCTCAAAAGTCTTTCCAGATTTGATGCCGTGATTATCGATGATATCGGATATGTCCAGCAAAGCCGGGAAGAGATGGAAGTTCTGTTCACCTTCCTGGCAGATCGGTATGAACAAGGCAGCCTGATGATCACCAGCAATCTTCCCTTTTCTAAATGGGAACAGATTTTTAAGGACCCTATGACAACTGCTGCGGCTATTGACAGGCTTGTTCACCACAGCATTATCTTCGAATTGAATGTTGAAAGCTATCGTATGGAGCAGGCCAAAAAGGAGGCAGAATCATGTTAGTGCATGAAATGAATACTCCGTATACCCGGGAAGAGATCGTAGAAATTGTCAAAATGATACGGCTACATTTATACAATAATGGGCTTCATTGTGGTGCCCGTGTTATCAGGGAGGACATGGAAGATGAGAATGTCCAGCCATTACCTTCTTTAAGCACTATTGGGCGTATCTTGTCACGCCATGGCTTAACACATGGCAGAACCGGATTTTATAACAATCCCGTTTAAAAATAGGCGGATAATAAATAGTCATTTTTTTTTATGCGAAAATCACCTGTATTTTTTGTAAAGCGTAATACATTTATCTATGGTTCTTTCATAGCAGAGCTTTCGGGTGTTTTTTAAAGGAGACTGTATGCGTGGCGGATATAGAGGAAAACCAAAACCCAAATTGCCGACACATCTAAAGCGGGTTCCTGTAAATGCACGAATCCAGCAGTGGATGCTTGATGAACTCAAAAGAAGAGGTGAGGTTGGGATAGTTTTGGAATATATACTGATTGAAGCGGGTTTTAAGTACCAACCAGAAAAATGAAGAAAGGCCCAATGCCTCCGGCGGCCCTACGGAGTATTTGTTTCGCGCTAGGGCGCGAGGATTTTACGCATTAAAGACAAAAACATGGGGGGGGAAGGACAGCATACAGTAAAGTGCATACTGCCCCCCATGTCTTCGTCACCAGTCACGGCGCTCGGGGTGCTTCCCAGCAGTTGCCCTATCCTCCGGGCTGGGGTGGGGGATATTATCAATGTTACAAAAAATAGCAAGGGAATAATGGAAAACAAATACAAAATAAACAGGTTATAAAGAATGGGGAACGGGAATTTTAATTGTCGTTGAGGGAAAAAAATAATTGTCGTTGATCACCCTGCTTGAGATTGTCAATATCCCCTGGAGAGAGTTTTTATTTTCTGATATTCATAAATCTGAAATTGAATTATTCAGAAAACATGAACGGACCGACTGACCGTTCAAACGACTTTTGTAAAATATTTGGAAGCTATTTTAGACAGGCGGCTGAGGCGCAAAAAAAACTGGTCGAAAGAACAATGAGTAAGGTGTCCGTATGCCGTAACAACTGTAGTTCTAACAGGTTAAAGTCCTGAAGGAGGAATTATCCGTACGCCTTCTTAGCACCGGGAAGCAGCGTCTGGGTAACCAGGGGTTGTAAGTTTCTTATGGGCAAAGATGCAGGCCGTAACGAAAGTGAACCTATATGTAGCCTCGTCAACTAATTGAAGATGCCGACCTTTTGGACATCAAGGGAAGGCCGTAGTGCCTGGGAGTAGAAAACGCAAATCCTTTCAGGTGATCTTCCGGGGTAGCAGGGATGGCATGTGTCGGAAGAATTGCAGTGCAGTGCGGGAGACCCAATGCGGTTACGGTGAAGGGCCGTTAACTGATGGATATAAGGATATCCGAAATTCCATGGCTGTATTGGGAGTCGGAGGGGTTCATAGTACCGATTGAGGCTGAGGGACAACATAACCCCGGCCATGGAAAACCAGGTCATGCGGTAACCGTATTTATAATGGCCCGCACCCCGGAGTACGACGATATAAATGCCGGGCGTTTTAGGGCCGGGCTAAATATGAATAATTTTAACCTCTTCTCTTTTTTCTCATTTTTTTTTCTTTGGCTTTTCCAGATAATCGACGCCTTCCTCGTAAAGGTCCTTGAGCTTGGCCTCAATTGCTGTACACAATGTCTTGAGTACTTTGATACGGGCAAAATATTTATCATTGGCCTCTATCAGGGTCCATGGGGCATAATCTGTGCTGGTCCTGTCCACCATATCCGTAACCGCCAGTTCGTACTGTTCCCATTTTTTTCGATTACGCCAGTCTTCTTCCGTGATTTTGAACCGCTTGAAGCCGGTTTGCTCTCTGGTATGAAATCTTTCCAGCTGCTCTTCTTGAGTGATAGCCAACCAGAACTTGACCACCACCATGCGATGGCGGGTGATCTGTAACTCAAACTCGTTGATTTCATTGTAGGCCCGCATCCAGTCAGCCTCCGAACAGAATTGCTCCACCCGTTCCACCAGTACTCGGCCATACCAGGAGCGGTCAAATATAGTTACGCGGCCTTTACGGGGCAGATGCCGCCAGAATCTCCAGAGATAGGGCTGCTCTCTTTCTTCCTCTGTCGGTGCGGCAATGGGGATAACCTGATACCCGCGTGCATCAAGCGCCCCTGTGATACGACGTATGGCCCCTCCCTTTCCTGCGGCGTCATTTCCCTCGAACACGGCTATGACCGAGGTGTATTTAAACTTTGGATCCCTGATCAGCAGGTTCAGTTTTCTCTGGTATTTTATCAACTTTTCCCGGTACTCCTCCTTCGTTAGGGATTGCGTCATATCTAATGTTTTCAGCACGTTGACATTATCAATGGACGGCATAAGAGGAGGCGAGAGGATTTCCGGAGAAGGCTGAGCATCCCTGTCCAATCGTTCCCGAATCGCGGTAAGGATAAGCTTGCCGACGGTTAAGTTGCGGTAGCGGGCATCCGATCCTTCAATGATAAGCCAGGGCGCTTCAGCGGTTGAGGTCTGACGAATAACCTTTTCGTGAACTTCACGAAACTTGTCGTAGTTCTTGAAATGCTTCCAGTCACGCTTAGTGACCTTCCAACGGGTCAATGGGTCTTTCTCAAGCGATTGCAGTCGTTTTTTCTGCTCTTCCCTGGAAAGATGAAACCAGAATTTAATGACCAGTGCACCCTCATTTACCAACATCTTTTCTAACTTTATTGCCCGGCCCATGCTCTGTTCCAGATCCGCATCATTTGTTCTGCCATAGGCCCTGTTCAGAATCGGCCATGTGTACCATGACCCCAGGAAAACACCAATTTTACCTTTTGGCGGCAGGGCTCTCCAGAACCGCCACATCATAGGTCGATCCAGTTCCTCGTCCGTGGGGTCGCCCATGCCGTGAGTTTGAATAAAGCGCGGATCCATCCATTCGTTCAACAGATTCACTGTGGCCCCGCGCCCTGCACCGTCCAATCCGCCGACCAGGATAATTACTGGAAAAGAGGATGATTCGTTCAATTCCAACTGCACGTTGAGAAGTTCTTCACGCAGGGCAGGCTCTTCTTTTTTGTATTCTGATTTTGGTATCTTATGTCCCAATTCGGCAGATTCAAACATAAAGTCCTTCATTTAGGTCAGTTGAATTTCATTTATCTCATGGAAAGCTCTAAGTCGCATTCGTCATTTCAGTTTTAGGTCTGTGGGGCCGTCATCATTGTCAAACCATTTAATTTCAACCGAAAATAGAATACAAAATCTTGATAATTTCTTTTATGGTCAATAGTTTTTTATTCAATTTTTGGGCCTGCTGAAATTGACCGGAATGCTTTAGACACCCCAGGTTAAACGTATACAAATTTAAAAGGGTTTGCAAGTCTTAGCGCTTGTTGGGTGGGGAAAAATTTGAACAAAGCTCACACCTAATGATTCGGGGGAGAGCGAATTTTCAAAATTCCCCAGAGATGATACAATTTTTTGTGTGAAATGGTTCATGGCCCCTGATTTTTCCCTCGCATAAAATGACCGACCCGGGAACGTGTCCGGTAATATCTACAGTCATCCCAATCCCCAGGCAGACAGTAAAATTACAATTTGCCTTTGAGCATGTCGCCAAGCCCGGCAAAAGGATTGGTGGTGCCCCAGGAGTCTGAGGTGCTCCCGGCCACTTCATCGGAATAGGCATCGGCGACCTGGTCCCGGCAATGTTCGTTGTCGTGGCAATAGATACACAGTAATTCCCAGTTGCTCCCATCAGGCGGGTTGTTGTCGTGGTTATGGTCTTTATGGTGAATAGTGAGTTCCTTGACTCGTTTGCCTTCAAACTCACGGCCACAATGGGCACAGACCCAGGGGAACATCTTAAGTGCACGCTCCCTGTAACCGGCCTGTCGGGACTGTTGCTCTTCCAATACTTTCTGAATATGGTTTTCTTTTTTGTTTGCCATATAATCTACTCCTGTTTTTTTAATTGGTGCTTGAAGGAAAATTGCCACCCCCCTTTCGTTGATAATGACAATTTTGATTTAAAAAATAATCTCAGGTCTCCCGTTAAATTGTTCGCAACTATTATTTTACCACATATACAGAACGTGCGAGAGACCAGTATAATTTTCACCATCCCATGCTTAAACGGTTGGATAATAATCTCTATTGAGCGTCAGAATCAATTTTATCCGTTATTGAATTGATTTTTGAAGACTGCGAACTATTTAATATATTTTTTACCCAACTATATCTATCAGGATCATTCTTATACAAAAATTTAGCCAAATCCTTACGTTTAGATTTGTCGGATCGCATCAAGATACTGCGGAGATCATCATCTATTAATTTTTGAGGAGCACCAAGCTTTCTGGCCTTTTCATACCATGATTGTCCTTCTTCATATTTGCCAAGCTCCATATTGACAGCTCCTAAAAGAGTACAAGGTCGAAAATTATTTGGTGTAAGAATATGGGCTTGATTTCCAAAAGACAAAGCTTCATCAAATTCTTTTAAATCTCTTTTCACTCCTCCGAAAGTCGTTTTGAACGCGGAGTTTACTTTTTTTGTTTTTAAAATTGTATCATTGATCTTCTCCAAAAACGTGTTTGCTTTTTTTGATTGACCGCACTTTCGAAAGTGGCTGCTTGCATTTATTGCATCCCAAGGGTTTTTCGTTTTTTTGAATTCCATTGAAAAAAAATCTGCTTCATTTTTATGATATTTTTCTCGAAGTCTATGAGTGTAGTACCCATAGTAGTTCCCTTTCCGAGCTATCATAAGCCATATGATTTCCTTTTGATCAAGTCTTGAACCCTGGTCTACTTTTTCAATGATGGTTTTCAATTTTTGGTAATCAGCCTTCTCGACTGATGACACAGGCAAATCATACTTTTGAAATAATCTTTTGACTAATGTTCGTTTTCTATTTTTTTCAGCCTTTATTGTTTCTTGCTTAACCCTTTTTTTTTGTTCAGATCGGGCATTTTCCAAATATTCATCAAATGAAAGTTGTTTACAAGCATATCTTAATAGACTCTTGAGTTTAGCCTTTTCTAAATATTCTTTTGTTATTTCAGGTATAAAATCCGGAGCCAATTCTAAGCGGCGAATTAGGTTAGAAAGGAAAGTTCCAGGTTTTGAGGAATCAGTCAAATCTTCAAGACAGTATTTAACTGCTAATGCTTTTAATTGGTTTTTATCCATTTTATGTCTATAAATCCTTAGTTATCGTGCTTGCACCATGCCCTTAAAATCTGTGTGTTCTCCAGGAACATTGGAGCTTAAACATTCCCTGTAGAAAATTGCAACAGTCAATTTTATGCCCTGTTAAATTGCCTTTTCCCTGATTTAAAGAATCATGAGCCATGCTATTTGCAGCTCGCAGGTATCGGTGAAGGCTATGGCATAACGGTATTGGAAAGCTTCCATGGGTACGAATCATACTGAACCGGGTAGTGACTGTTTGATTTTTTTTGCTCCTTTTTCAGGCTGGGAGGCTGCCTGAGCAGCCGATTCAGTCCCTTTCAGCAAAACCTCGTATGCTTTCCAAGATCGCCGTTCGGCCTGGCTTTAGACCGGTTTGCTTTGCCTGCAAAACCTTACAACCACTATTATTTTATACGCATTTTTATATGATTTTTATCGCGTTGTTTTATTTTTGATATTCAAATAAACACTTTTAATATAAACCAAATGCAAAACATCGCATTTTTATCGTGGTTAGGGTTTTTAAATGGGCCGAAGCGAATAGAAAATGGATAAAATTACCGAAAAAATAAAAGTCAGACCTGAAAATTCACACTCCCCTGGTATTCAGGTCAGGAGTATTCTATTTGTTTCCGCGCCTTACCAATTGCCGGGACTCAAAGCGGATATTCACCCATCCCCCTGGAAGATCACCTACGCTGTTTCCATGGAAGAGGCTGCCGCACTGCTCGGCAAGGCAGATTTTAACCTCGTTTTCATTGAAATGCAGACTCTGGATCACAAAACAGAGATCACGATACAGCACCTCAAGGGACTTTGCCCCGGCCTGCCGGTCATTCTTCTGGCGCCACCGGGCCACTGCAAAAACCGGTCTTTGGAACGGGATGCGGATCACATCTTTATCTGGTCCGGGACACCTGAGGTTTTCCATGCCATGGTCCGCTTCATTGAGGACCAGCGCTGCAAGGATACCACCCGCCGTGCAGTTCTACTGGTGGAGGACAGCCTTGAATACGCCTCGTTTTTCCTTCCCGCGGTATACAAAGGCATAGATACGGCTTTTCCGGGGGCCAGGCCTCCCAGGCTTGTCCTGGCCGGGTCTCATGAAACAGCCATGGCCCGGTTCCGTGAATTGGGAAACCGCCTTGAATGTGTCCTTTCCGATACCCGGCTTCCCTGGCAGGGAAGAGAAGCGTCCGGGGCCGGGATTGACATCCTGTCAACCATTCACAGGGAAATGCCCGAACTTCCCATTATGCTCATGAGTGCGGAATCTGCAAACAAAACAAGGGCGGAAAGCATCCCGGCGCCTTTTTTGGATAAAAATGCCAAACATCTGGGCCCCAACCTCCATGAGTTTTTCCGCAGCCTGACAGCGAACCGCCCGGTTGGGGGGCGAAACACCCTTCCCAAAGACCCGTATCCTGTGCAAACATGCCCTGCCGGGTTTACCAGAATCGGAAACGGATCCATCGGTGGTAAGGCCAGGGGCCTGGCCTTTCTGGCCCAGACCCTTAACCGCCGTCCCGACCTTGTAGCTGTCTATTCGGAAATGACCGTCAACATCCCTGATTCTCTGATCCTCTGCACAGACATTTTTGAGGATTTTGTCCGTGACAACGGATTGGCAAGATTTACCGGCCGCCCCCTGGCGGATCTGGTCCAGGCATTCATTGACGCCCCTTTGACCGGGGAGGTGCTCGGGCATTTGCAAACCTATCTGGCCGGTACGTGTGCCCCTCTGGCAGTTCGCTCCTCCAGCCTTCTGGAAGATGCCGTGACCCATCCCTGCGCCGGGTTGTACAAAACTTACATGATCCCCAACAACCATGCCGACCCTGATCTCCGGTTGTCCCATCTTGCGACCGCAGTCAAGCTGGTCTATGCCTCTGCATACTATAAAAATGCGAGGGCTTTTATACGCAGCACAACGACTCACCCCTTCAGGGACAGTATGGCCGTTATGATCCAGGAAACAGCCGGCAGCCGGCACGGAGATTTTTTCTACCCGGCCATTTCGGGCACGGCCCATTCCTTGAATTTTTACCCTGCGGCCAATGCCAAAGCCGATGAGGGTGTCTTGAACCTGGCACTGGGTTTAGGCCATACCCTGGCCCAGGGGGAGCAGAGTTTCAGGGTTTTCCCCAAGCATCCCCAGGCCACGCCCCAATTTTCCGGAACCCGTGATTTTCTGGAAAAAACACAAAATCGTTTTTATGCACTCAGAATGACAGGCTACCCCGAGACCCTGTGCTTCGGGATTTGTTCCAACCTGGAACGTCGGGATCTGTCCCAGGCTTTAAATGAGGCCCCGGTCAAAACCCTGGCCTCCACCTATATGCCTTTAGAGGACCGAATTCGAGATACTTGGTACTGTCGAGGCCCTAAAGTGATCACTTTTGCCCAGGTTCTGAAATACGGGGCCCCGCCCCTTACCGCCCTGGTGAACGATCTCATGACAGCTTTGGCTCATGCTGCCGGCGGCCCAATAGAGCTGGAGTTTACCGCCGACCTCCCGGACAGATCAGGCGGACCCTGGAAAATTTCCCTGCTCCAGGTCCGGCCCATGTCAAGTCCACGGGACACCAGCCTGATCACCAGAGCAGATCTTGACGAAGCCGTCTGCGTCTCCACCTCGGCTCTGGGAAACGGCACCCTGGACACCATCCGGGACATCATCTATGTCAACCCGGAAGTTTTTGAGGGGGGTAAGACCCCGGATATGGCACAGCAGATCAGCCGCATTAATGCGGAACTGGCCAAAACCAACCGCCGGTTTCTGCTGGCCGGTCCGGGGCGATGGGGGTCATCGGATCCTTGGCTGGGCATCCCTGTGGACTGGCAGCAGATCTCCGGTGCCGGTGCCATCGTGGAAATCCGGGACGGCACCATCCATGCCGATGCCTCATGGGGCTCCCATTTTTTTAACACCATCACTGCCCACGGTGTTCCCTATATCACCGTGAATTCGGGAACTTGCGACCGCATCGACTTGGAAAACCTGGCCGGCTGCCGCACTGTCCGGGATGAGGGATTCATCCGTCACATGCGCTTGAATCGTCCCCTGCTGATTAAAATCGATGGAAAACATTCCCGCGGTGTCATCATTGACGCCGGAAAAGCAGACAATGACATACAGGATCAATGAGTTCCCCCTCCGCTGATTTTTTTACGGATAATACCTAACAATTCGATCTCATTAATTCAATTTACAATACTCACATTTCAAAGGAAAGGTAGACCATGTCAGAAGAACTGAATAAAATCATTGCCAAAGACCCCGATCAGAAAGAGTTCCACCAGGCCGTCCGGGAAGTGCTCGAAAGCGTACAGCCCGTGCTGGACCGGAACATCGAATACCGCAAAGCCAAAATTATAGAGCGCCTGGCCGAGCCTGAACGGGTGGTTATGTTCCGGGTGCCCTGGATGGACGACACCGGAACAGTCCAGATTAACCGCGGTTACCGCATCGGAATGAATTCGGCTATCGGTCCCTACAAGGGCGGGCTGCGTTTCCACCCTTCGGTGAATTTGTCCATACTCAAATTTCTGGCTTTTGAGCAGGTTTTTAAAAATGCCCTGACCACCCTGCCAATAGGCGGCGGCAAAGGCGGGTCAGACTTTGACCCCAAAGGAAAATCCGACAATGAAGTCATGCGCTTCTGCCAGTCTTTCATGTCCGAACTTTACCGCCACATCGGCCCCAACACCGACGTACCCGCCGGGGATATCGGCGTGGGCGGCAGGGAAATCGGTTATCTTTTCGGACAGTATAAACGACTGACCAATGAATTCTCATCGGTGCTCACCGGCAAGGGCCTGGACTGGGGCGGCAGCCTCATCCGGCCCGAAGCCACGGGCTACGGTGCGGTCTACTTTGCAGCTGAAATGCTGGCCACCCGCAATGGCAGCATGGAAGGCAAAACCTGTCTGGTTTCCGGCTCCGGTAACGTGGCCCAGTACACCGTGGAAAAAATTCTGGACCTGGGGGGGAAAGTTGTGACCCTGTCGGACTCCTCCGGGTTCATCTACGACGAAACAGGTATTGACCGGGAAAAACTGGCCTGGGTCATGGAGTTGAAAGAGGTCAGGCGGGGTCGAATCAAGGAATACGCGGAAAAATATCCGGAAGCGGTATACACTGAAACAGATGCTGCCCTGGATTACAATCCCTTGTGGAACATCAAGGCCGACTGCGCCTTCCCCTCTGCGACCCAGAACGAAATTAACGCCAAGGATGGGCGTAACCTCATTGAAAACGGGGTCTTTTTAATCTCCGAAGGGGCCAACATGCCATCTACCCCGGAAGCAGTCGACCTTTTTGTGGAACGCAAAATTCTCTATGCCCCCGGTAAAGCGGCCAATGCCGGCGGAGTGGCCGTGTCCGGCCTGGAGATGTCACAAAACGCCGTACGTCGGGCCTGGACCCGGGAAAAGGTGGACCGGCGCCTGCATGCCATCATGCAATCCATTCATAAATCCTGCGTGGACGCCTGTGACGAATACGGCGAGAAGGGCAACTACGTGGCCGGGGCCAACATTGCCGGTTTTACAAAAGTGGTCAACGCCATGCTGGATCAGGGTCTTGTATAGCCCTTAAATTCCTGGTATATCACAATTTATATCAGTATCAGCCGCCCTGTCAGTATCGGGCGGCTGGAAAAATTTAGGAGGGAGGAAGTGGGGCATACTGTGGAGCAGCCAGATATCGAAAGCCTGGTCCGCCGCAACCGGGAGCTTGAACAATTGGAGCAGGAGCACCGGCGCATGGAGTTAATCTTCAAGCAGCAGGCCCATAATCTCCAGGAACGTATGAAGGAAATCAACTGCCTGTACGGTATTTCCAAGATCCTGGAACAGACCGGCCTCTCCCTGGAAGAGACCTTCCAGAAAGTGGTCAATATCATTCCTCCCTCCTGGCAGTACCCGGAGATCACATGCGCCCAGCTCCTCATCAATGACCAGAGTTTCCGAACCAAAAATTACAAAAACACCTTTTGGAAACAGCAGACCGAAATCATTGCCTACGGTGAACCCATGGGCATCCTTACGGTCTGTTACCTGGAAAAGCGCCCCGACCTTGACGAAGGCGCATTTCTGGCCGAAGAACGGTCGCTGATCAATGCTATAGCCGAACATCTCGGCCGGACGATAGAGCGGAAAATGGCGGAAAACGAACTGCGGGAATCCCGGCGCAAGCTCAAGGAACAGAACCAGCAGCTCAAGGAAAAAAATATTGCCTTGCGGGAAGTGATGAGCCAACTGCGTGAGGAAAAAGCCGATCTGGAAGAACGGGTTCTGGCCAATGTGGAAAATCTGCTGCTGCCCCTGGTCAAAAAAATGGGAGACCGGGGATCGCACTTGGATAAAGAATACCTGCGACTGCTGGAAGAAAACATCGCCCAGCTGACCTCTTCCTTTGGTTCCAAAATCGGTCACTTCAACCAACGCCTCACGCCCAGGGAAAGCGAAATCTGCAATATGATCCGCGCCGGCCTGGGCTCCAAGGAGATTGGAAAAATGCTCAACATCTCCTACCGCAGTGTGGAAACCTATAGAAACCACATCCGCAAAAAGTTGGGCATCACCAATAAAAAAATTAACCTGACATCTTACCTGTCCGGCCTGTAATCCGCATGGAGGAACACCCATGGGCAACCTGCTGCCCGACATCAGCCACTCCCCCCATATTATTGACCGCGCCGACGCACTCAACCTCAGCATCAGGATTCTCTACGAGGCGGTCATTGATCTTTCCGCCCAGGGTCTGATTACGGCCCATTGCATCAATATGGCCGCAGGTATCCTGCTCAATGATTTGGGGCTCCCCAGCTATTTTTTCGAAAATATCACCAAGGACTCCCTCAAGCAGATCCTATCCTCCATTGCCTCCAGTATCGCCGTCCAGGATGGCCGGGTCGTCCTGGTGGGACGGGTAGCCCACATCGACTTTGACCTGGGGCAGGGCAGTGAGGTCCAGCGGGTCCGCATCGCCACCCGGGAAACCCGGGACGCTATGGAAAAACTTATGGAAAACATGATATCCGGCCATCGCAGGGAATATTACTACAGCCTGGAAAATGAATACTACACCTATATTTTCCGGCCGGAGACGGTAAACGATTTCACCAAACATGAGTTTAAGGCATCTCCCTTTCTTTTCAACCTTGCCGGAGATTACACCGCAACCCCGGAATCCACCCGCATGCGGTATGAAGACTTTCTAAGGGATTGCAAGATATCGGTGACGCCCCTGGTGGAAGCCTTCAATCTGCCGGCCACTGCGGAAACCCGGATCATGTTCAACTCGGATTTCGCCACCCCCCAAATCCCAATTTTCCGGCAGTTACTCAAAGACCACGGCTTCAGCCTCATGCGGGCCTATTGGGAACCCTATTGGGGCGGCACCGATGTTCCCACGTCTATCTGCTCCATATATATCCGGGGAGAACTTTCACGGACCCAGGAAAATAAATTGATTCGGGACATTCAGGATTTTTTGGCCTTTGATGTGGGCCCTGTCACTAAACTTTATGTGGAAGGAAAGCTGACCTACAAGGAAATGCTTTTTGCCGGCAATGCAATTGATTTTGCACGGATATTCATCTTCTCGGAAAGCAAGGCCCAAAGTGATTCTGCCATTATGTCCCGCCTGGATGACAGGGCCTGTGAAGAGGCTTTTGCCGCCCGGATCCACGAGGCCGCCCGCGCCGCCTTTGACATCCGAACCATTGAGGCCGCTGTTACGGCCCACCCCGGCCTGCTTAAAGCCTTATATGAATTATTTGCCCTTCGTTTTGATCCGACCACGGCCTCGCTTCGGTCGATAGCGGATTTCACAAAACAACTTGAGACGTTCCATCAAATGTGCCGGAGCCGCCTCACAGAACACCCCACAGCGCTGCAGGTCTTCCGGTTCATGACAAAGCTTGTGACCAACTGCCAAAAGACCAATTTTTATACCCCGGGTAAACGGGCTTACAGCTTTCGCCTGGACAGCGGTATCCTGGACCCCCTGGTATATAATCGGCCTGTTTACGGGATTTTTTTTATCAACGGCCACTATGCTGCAGGCATCCACATGCGGTCTGCCGACATTGCCCGGGGCGGTCTGCGCCTGGTAACAGGTGGGGCTGCGGCCCACGAAAGGCAGATCGAAAATGCGGCTCTGCTCAGCTTTATCCTGGGGCCCCGGGACCGGCGGCTTAAGCATAAGGACATCTGCGAGGACGGCGCTGCAGGTGTAATCGTTCTCCATCCAATCTACTGTGAATATTCCAGGGATGCAGTGTTGGATTTCATCGAAGGTATCCTGGATATCACCCTCCCCAATGAACATGTAATGGATTATTACGGCCGCCCTGAAATACTTTTTTTCGAACCGGATCGGGGCACGGCAGGTCTCATGTATACCGTGGCCCTCCGGGCAAAGGAGCGGGGCTATCCCCACTGGCGGACCATTGCCACCGAAAAGGGCTGCGGTATCCTCCACGATAATTACGGTCTTCTGGACAACGGCAAGCTGTTCGCGCTGCTTCCGGCCGGGAACGGCCTCAGCGACCTGCAAGTCGATGGAAAGTCCCAGCTGGTCACCAAAGATCTGGAGAGAGTTAGGAAAAATATCAGTGGGAAAATTAAAACCCTGGGCATGACCACCACGGCTATGATGGCGGCATTCCGCACCCTGATCCACCACCATGATATCCGGGAAAAAGATCTTAATCTTATGGTCATCGGCGGACCCGGCGGCCGGTTGGCGGGAAATGAACTGATCTGCTGCCGGAGCCGGATTTGCCTGGCCATAGACAACGAAGGTGTCCTCTTTGATCCCACCGGCCTGGATCCAGGTGAATTGGAAAAATTGGTCTTAGCCGCCCGTACCGGCATCGCCGCGGGCACTATGGCCTTTCCTGCGGACATGCTATCCCCGGAGGGATTCAAGGTACCGGCGACGGCTGCGCGCATCTTTCTGCCCGACGGTACCGTGATCGAAGACAGTGCCCTTTTCCACCGGGCCTTTTTCTTTGATCCGGCAATGAGAGCCTACATTCGCAGGGCCGGCATCCGGGCCTGTCTGCCCTGCGGCGGATTCAAAGGTGGGGTCACCGGAAGAACCGTCACATCCTTTCTGAAAAATTTCAAGGAACTTGAATTCATCGTGGAAGGTGCCGGCCTTTTTTTCGACAACGACGCCCGGCGGTATATTGCGACAAACACCTGCATCCGTCACCTCAAGGATAGTACTGCCAACAAGGGCGGCCTATTCTCCTCAGTCATGGCCGAAGTCCTCCCGGGTTTCCTTCTTGGGGACCAATACGAGGGCGCCATACTTGAAGATTCTAAAGTGTGCGGTGCCCTGATTCGAGAGATTATAGGTCTTGTTGAAACCCATGCGGCAGCGGAAACAAAGATAATAATCAGCCGCAGTAAAGCAGACCCGTCCATTCCGCTTTTTGCCCAATCGGACAAGGCAGGGGAAGAGATCCTGGCCCTTCAGGAAACATTGCGAACCAGACTCAACACCATATTAAAGCAGAAAACCCTGGTCTGGAAAATATTGGCGGCATATATCCCCGAGACGTTGGTCAAACTAATCGGGAAAAAGCGGATCACAGATATCCTCAATACCGATCCCATGCAGGAATACCGGAACGCCATCATCACCAAAAAACTGGCGGCCACGGCCTTTTACCGGTTCGGCCTGGAATGGGAGAATTTTACGGCAAAGCTGGAAAAAGACTTTATAGGCACCGTGACAGATCTGGCAGCGCCTCTCTCTCATCAGAGCGCATGGCCGGTTTCAGCTGTGTCGCCCGGAGCGTTGCCGTAGTTGCCTTGGAGCAAGAAATTCTGGAAATCTATGAATAAGTCATAGGACCGGACCTGCTCTTGGGCTTGAATACACAAAACAATCATCACACTCAAGCTTACGCTATTTTTGGGGCCCAACTAAGCGCCTTGTTACATCAACCGGGGCCACGATCTGTTTTTCCTTGACCATGATGCTTTCAGTCTGCTGCCATGCTCCGGCATCAATAATACCGATTTTTGTCCCTTTGTCCGGTTTGATCAACGGACGGGTGGCTTCAAGTTGTTTTTGGCGGATATCGTCTTTGGTGCCTTTATTCTTTTTTTTGATTTGGGCTAAAACCTCGGCTTCGTTGGCCGGATCCAGGGCAAATTCCCAGGCCGACAGCAGCGCCGCCATAAAAGCATTTACCGTGTCCGGATGTTTTTCCATCATGGTGCCTGACGTCACGACCGAGTTGGCCACAAAGGATACGCCATAGTCCGCAGGGTTCAGGAATTTTACCTGCTCGCCTTCTGCGGCCAGCCTCTCTTTTAAGATAACCCCCTGGGAGTTGCGATATACCGGCCACACCTCAACTTCTTTTTTCAGAAACGGGGTAAAGTCAAACCTGACGCTGGAGATGCGGATATCTTTTAATGTAAGCTCTGCTTTGGCTAAAAGGGTGGTCATGATGGTTTCATCATTCCCCCCGAAGGTGACCCCGATATGTCGGCCCCTTAAATCTGAAAGGCCTTTGATTTCAAGCAGGTCCGACCGGTAGATCCACTGCATGGGGTTGACCTGGAACAGCTGGGCCAACACCACCACGTCGGCGCCTTTTTCAAGGGCCCGGATGACCTGGTCGGCAGATGCCACGCCAAAGTTTGCATATCCCAGCTCAAGTTCCTTGATGGCATTTTTTCCGGTCCCGCCTTCATTTACGGAAACATCCAGCCCTGCTTTTTCAAAAAAGCCGCCGGTATCCGCAATGATGTCACCGGCCACAGAGGTGTTGAACAGCCATTTTAGACGGTAATTAAGCGTATCGCCGGCAAAGGCAGGTGTGAGAGCAAAAAACATCATGCAAAGGACAATAAGTCCTGTCCCGTTTATGGTGTTGGTTTTAAACTTTTTATTCATAACAGATATTCTCCCTTTGGCGCGAACCATTTGGTTTTCATTTGTTCGCCCACGGTTTCCAGAATGCCCTGGTAAACCGAGATAATAATGCCGATGGAAAACAGGGCCACAAGAATGCAGGCAAGATCGCTCTGGTACAGGGCAATGCGTATACTGTAACCGATGCCTTGATCTGCTGCAATAAATTCCGCCACAATGGTGCCGGCCATGGCCAGTGTGGCGGATCCTGAAATCACCGTGGTCAGCTTGTTTAAATTTTCAAAGGCCCTGATCTTGACTTCCAGCTGCCAGCGCATCCGGCCGGTGGCAATGTAAAAATGTTCAATATCTTTTATGGGCGATGCCATGATTCCTAAAACCGACAGCAGCAAAGGGAAATAACAGATCATGGAGGCAATGAGCAGGCGGGATAAAAATCCGTCCCCCAGGAGAATGAAAATAATCGGAGCCAGGGCCACAATGGGATAGGCCTGTATGTTATAGGCCATGACTTTGATAAATGAGCCTGCCCAGGATGATTTGCGGCCGATGATTCCCACCAAAAAGGCCATGAAAATCGAGATCATCTGCCCCAGCACAGTTACGGAAAGGGTATTGAGTACGTCAAAGAAATAGCCGCCGAGCATACGGTGTGCGGTATCAAAGATCACCGCTAAACCGGGGATAACATAATTGGAGAGACCCGCAGCATATTTGACGGTTAAAAGGCCGACAACGCCTATGCAATAGACAATCAGAAACTGGTAGATTCGTCTAAACAGCATTCATAATTTCCAGCATGGACCGGTCAATGGCCTGGGGATCTGAGGTATATCCTGTTTTATAATTTTGACCCTGCACCACGACGGCGCCTTTATTTTTACCCGGATGGCTTAACACCAGGATCTCTTTGCAGAATCGGGCCACTTCCATGAGATTGTGGGAAATATAAAGAAACAGCTTGGCTGGAAACATCTCTTTTATGGATAAGATAATGGTCTCCCGTAAGGCCTCATCCACATTGGCAAGACTTTCGTCTAAAATCAACAGGTCAAAGTCCTGGATAAGGTAGCGGATAAGGTTCATCCGGTTCTGCTGACCCATGGACAACTGGGAAAATCGTGATCCCAAAAGAGATTCAAGCTTGAAAATTTTGACAAGTTCCTTTTTAAGATCTGAATTTTTGGGGGGACACACCTTTTCCAGATGGGTGCCGGTGCTGGACCAGCCGGGCAGACGCTCCTGATTGTAAGAATATAAAATGGTGGTAATGCCTTCATAAATCAAGGCATTGCCACCGGGGCCGCTGCTGCCCCCGGCAAGGATTCTTGCAAAGGAGGTTTTACCGACACCTGATGGCCCGAAAACAGCATTAAATCCCGGAGATGCCATGGAAAAATTAAGATTTTCCAGGACCGGTTTATCCGCCGCCGGGTAGGTAAAAGTCATGCCTCTGCATTCAAAATGCATATTCTTCTCCATTTTATGGAGGGTCAAACCTTGATGATTGCCTTTTTACCTTGATTACGCTGATAAGCATCGTCGAATTTTATTCTTTAAGTTCTGTGCGTATTGTCAGATTATCAATATCTGAAATCCAAGTCAATTTGTAATACAAGAACCCAGCAATTCTAAATTTACTCTCGCACAAAGTCTCAAAGGCACAAAGGGTCAGAAAACCAAATAAAAGCTTTGTGTCTTGGTGCGAGTTTTTCAACTAAAAGATTCATATTTAGAATTGCTGACAAGAATCAAGGTTTGACCCCTTGCTTTCACGGTCATTTGCATTTCATGGCAAGTAAGATATAAGAGGTGCTGAAAATAAACGAAGGGAGGGAAGGCTCAATGACTGAGGATCTGCTTGACAATCTATTGAAAAATTACATGGATCTGATCTCACGGGTGGATGAGCATATCCAAAGGCTTGCCCGGGTCCATAAAGACCGGCTTGCCTGCAAAAAGGGGTGTGATGCGTGCTGCAGGCACTTGTCTTTGTTTCCGGTTGAGGCCCTTGTCCTGTCACGGGCCTTCAGTCGCCTGGAGGCCCCATGCCGGGAAAGGATTATTCGGCAGGCACAGCAGACCGATCGCACATGCCCCCTGCTTGTGGACCATGTATGTATGGTCTATGAGGCCCGCCCTATTATCTGCAGAACCCACGGATATCCCCTGTACATGGAAAAAGAGGGCAGGGCCATGGTGGATTTTTGCCCTAAAAATTTCAAGGGCGTAAAAAAACTGGATCGTTCTGATATGCTGGATCTTGACCGGATGAATACCCTTTTAACTGCTGTAAACAACCATTTTACCGCCTGCTTTGAAGGCCCCCTGCCCGGGCGGATACCTGTGGACCAGGCTCTGGAATTATATCAGGATCTTGAAATATCCTGAACCCTGCAAAAATTGCAGGGTTAACCCGAAGGGACCTCCACAAGCCTGCTGACCGGGACCAGCCGGACCTTGCCTCTTGTTTTGGGAAGCTCTCGTTTCAGCGCATCCAGGGTGGCCTGGTGGGGGTGGCCGATACCAATGGCACTGCCATTTTCCTTGGCCTCTTTGATAAGTTTTTTGATTTGCCCTGAAATGTACTCAACATTCTGGAAGTTATCCAGGAACACATCCCTGTGGGAAAATTTGAGTTGAAACATACGGGCGCACTGCTCTGCTTTGGATTCAGCAGATGTCCTGGAATCAATAAAAAAGAGATTGTTTTGTTTCAGTACCGTGAAAATTTGATTCATTTTGTTTGAATCGGCCGTAAGCCTGGAGCCCATGTGGTTATTTACCCCTACGGTGCCGGGAATCGCATGGATATCCTTGTGAAGCTGGCTTAACAGTTCGTCCGGGGACATCTCAGACAACAACGCCCCTGGCCCGGGGTTGACTTTGGGGTACTGGGTCGGTTCCATGGGAAGATGCAGCATCAGTTCCGCCCCTTTTGCCGACAGGCTGTGAGCAAGTTGGGTTCCGGCAGGAGAAAAGGGCAGAATGGCGAAGGTGATATTCTTATCTATGTTGAGCAGGTCCATGGTCAGCTCTTTGTCATATCCGATATCATCAATGATAATAGCAATTTGAGGAACAAAATCATTCCTTTTCGGCGGCACAACCTTTTTGGGGGGTGTCGGCGTTACATCATCATACACTTCATAAACAATGGCCGAACCTTTTTTATGTACCTGTGTTTTGGTAATAGTGCTTTTATCCGGGGGATGCTGTTTTTCCTTAAGGCCCTCTGCTTTGGTTATGAGTTTGGGTTCAATGGCCGACCGGTCCTTTTTTGGGGTAGGCAGGGAATTGTCCTCTGGTGGCGTCGGGGCCGGGGCCTGAGGCGGTGCCACAGGCGCCTTTTTTTTGTCCGTCTGGGTTTCCGGTGCCACAGGGCGACCGGCTTTTAGAAAAATATCAACCAGCATGGCCGTGGTCAGGCAGACCGCCAAAAGGATGGCAATACCTAAAACCGTTTTTTTCACTTCATGGAAAGTTCCGGGGTTTTTTTTCTTATCAGGTTGCTTTGTTCCGGTCTTTCTGGTTGCCCTCGGTTTTTTCTTCGGTTTAGGACTCGGTTTTTGGGCGGCTTTTTTTAGGGCAGGAACCTTAGTCGTTTTGCTCTGGTTTTTTTTTGTACCGCCCGTGGATTTAGTTGGTGACATTTATTTTACTGAACACACCATAGCTGATGAGAATATCAAGGGCACGTTTTATCTGGACATCTTTGCTCAGCTTTTCGATTTCAGCATCTTTTTGGGATTTTTTCTTGTTTTTGGTCTCGTCTTCTTCGGGTTTAAGACTGTTTTTTAAATCTTTTTCCTTGAGCATCAGCTCAAAGTCAGAATTATCTTTCGGGACTTCTTCAACCGTTCCCGGCTCCACAGGGATGTCAGGCTCAATGCCCTTGGCTTGGATGGAATGCCCGCTGGGGGTGTAGTACCGGGCAATGGTATATTTAAGCCCGAATCCTTCATCTAGTGGCTGCACGGTTTGCACCGACCCTTTGCCAAAGGATGTTGTGCCTAAAATAAGGGACCGGGAGTTGTCTTTAAGGGCGCCTGCCACAATTTCTGACGCTGACGCAGACCCAGCGTTGATCAGGGTCACAATGGGGTAGTTACGTTCCGGAAAATTGGGATTGGCCTTGAACACCTGGTTGTTTTTTTCAATGCGTCCCTTAATGGACACGATAGTCCCCTCGTTTATAAACAGATCAGAAATTCGAATGGCCTGGTCCAGCAGCCCTCCCGGATTATCCCGAAGGTCAATGATCAGACCTTTAAGGCCGTTTCCCTGTTTTTCCAAGTTTGACAATTGTTCTATCACATCATCCAGGGTGTTCATTCTGAAATTGGTGATTCTTAAATATCCGAACCCCGGTGCCGGCATGGCCGAGCGCACACTGGTCATGGGGATCAGATCACGCTTGACCGTAAAGACCAGCGGGGCTGACGCCCCCTCCCGGATGATGGTGATTTTAACTTCCTCATACCGTGGTCCTCTCATTTTTTTGACCGCTTCCCACATGGCCATGTCCTTGGTGGATGCATCATCAATTTTGACGATGATGTCCCCGGCGGTGATACCCGCCTCGTAGGCAGGGGTGCCTTCAATGGGGGAGACTACGGTGAGAATGCCGTCCTTCATGGTAATAACAATCCCGATACCGGAAAACTCCCCTTTGGTATCATCCTGAAGTTCATCAAAGGCATCCGGGGGCATGAAGCTGGAATGGGGATCAAGATTGCCCACCATACCCTTTATGGCATTGTGTACGAGCTCTTCGGGTTTGACCTCATCCACATAATTATTTTTAAGTTCTTCCAGGACGTCCGCAAACAGTTTCAGGGATTGATAGGTTTTTTCGTCCGCCGCATGCACTGAACCTGCAGTCAGCATAAGGATCACAGCCGCAGTCAGCCAGAACCCCATCAACCCGGCCCAACTCATTTTTTTCATCTGTCATGCTCCTTTTTTCAGCCATTTGAGGGGATCGACGGGTTTGCCGTGGTGACGGACCTCAAAGTGAAGGCACGGCCCTTTCATAGAGCCGGTATCTCCTGCCGTGCCGATGATTTCTCCAGTGTCCACCCGTTCGCCCTTTTTCTTGTACAACTCTTCCACATGGGCGTAAAGGGTATCATAATTGTTTCCATGGTTGATGATCATCAGGTTGCCGTACCCCTTAAGCCACTGGGCAAAGATGACCTCTCCGTTGAAAACGTTTTTTACGGGTGCACCCCGTTCCGCCTTTATATCAATTCCGCTTTGAAATGTGAAGGCGTTGTAATCGCCTTTGCGTTTGGTGCCGAAATTTGAAATGATTTCACCCTTTACCGGAGTCAGCAGTTGGCCTTTCTGTCGGTCAAAGGAGTTTTTTACACCGGAGGCACCGGCCGGGGGCGTGATGGCGGATATGGTCTGCTCCAGAGCCCGGGCCGATGCGTCAAGGGAATCCATGGCTGCCAGGGATAGGCTCTTTCGCCGTCTTATCTCTTTAAGGGTTTTTTCCTTTTTAAGGGTTTCTTTTTTGCGCAGTTCAATTTTATTGTCCAATTGTTCCTGCAGGTCTGATTTCAGCTTCTGTTGAACATTCAGATTCTGTTCAAGTTCGCTAAGTTCCTTCATGTTCCGGGCCTGTTTATCCAGTAGGGTAAAATCCGATGTCACCACTTTTTTAAGCGCGTTCTGGGTGGTGACAAAATGAAACAAAGACGACGGGGGACCCGCCATTTCAAGGCGGCCCATCATGTGCATGCGGAAAAGGGCATTCAGGCGTTTTCCTGCATAGTCCCGTGTGGCCTCCATTGATTTGTTCAGCTCTGCAATGTGTGCCTGTGTCCTTTCAATTTCCTGGGCAATGGCAAGGGCATCAAGCCTGAGCTCCCGGGCGGTTAGCCGTGCGCGGCTCAGGGCCATCTCAATTTCGTTAAGTTCGTCAAGAATCTGCATCTCCTGCTGAGAGAATTCCTTGACTTTCCGCTTCTCTTGCCGAATCCGCCTTGCAATGACCGCCTGTCCGGCTTGATCTGCCCCGGCGGTCTTTGAGGGGGCAGGTGTTTTCTTTATGAGCGTGGCCGCATTGATTTTTCCCTTATACAGGACTTGTGCGTAACATGGATTTGCCAGGCTAAAAACGACGGCAATAGCCATAATTCCGGCAAAAAAGAAAGGCCCTATTTTAAAATTTGTTTCAGGGAGATGAAACATCCGAACCAACCTAAAAATGTACTGGAAAATAAAACTATTGCCACAGCCTGCCAGGAAAGAAAATGAATATCCAGATAAACATAGGCGCTCAGGTTCTGGGAAATGCCGGAAGCCAGTGTCAGGTAGCCTGATAGAAGAATGAGTATACCCAACACCCCGCCTAAAAATCCCTGGAGGAGCCCTTCAACATAAAAAGGTGTTTTGATGAACCCGTCAGTGGCGCCCACCAGACGCATGATTTCTATTTCAGTCTGTCTTGCATAAAAGGCCAGACGCACGGTATTGGCCGTAATGAACAGGGCAATCATTAAAAACAGACCGCTCATCGCATACCCGGTCATTTTGAAAAGATTGAACAGCTTGAAGAAGCGGCCCAGCCATCCCTGTCCATACTCTACGGTATCCACCATCTCTAACGCCTTAATCCGGTCGGCTCTCTTTTGAATCCGGTCAAAGTTTGAATGGTCGGTCATGGTGATTTCAAGGGCGTCGGGGAGGGGGTTCTCCTGAAGGGTGGACAGAAAACTGGTTTTGGCGCCCATCTCTTTTTTCAGCCGTTCCAGGGCTTGGGTTTTGGGTATAAATACTATTTTTTCGATGCCGCCTATGGATACAAGCTGCTCTTTTACATTGGGCAGCATGGCAGGCGTGAACGCATCACTTAAGTAAACCATGGCCCGTCCGCCTTGATTCCAGGCAGAAAGAACCCGTCCGGTGTTTTCAAAAAAAAGCATGAAAACCGATACCAGAAGGATGGAAAGGGCGATGGTCATGATGGTCATGATGGTGATGATGTTTAAAAACCGGTTGGACCGGATATCCGTCAAGGCTTTACTTAGAAATCGCATCATATCGCAATTAATCTTTTTCAGTTTTTCAGCATAAAATGGTTGATATCCCTTTAAGCTTCCCGTCTTCCAGGGCGATATTTCGTCCTTTACTAAAGCAGTCCATCTGCTTTATATTATGGCTGGCCATGAGAATGGTGGCTCCCTTTTGATGATACCCTAAAAGTAAATCAAGCACACGCTGGGCAGATTCACTGTCCAGACTGCCCGTAGGTTCATCCGCAAGGATAATGGAAGGTCCTCCCACCACCGCCCTTGCCACGGCCACCCGCTGCTGTTCTCCGCCCGATAGCGTCGGCGGCAGGTGATTGGCCTTTTTCTCCATGCCCGTGACCCTGAGTACATGCATCACCTTTTTTTTTATGTAGGACGGTTTTTCTCCGGCAATCTTGAGCACCAGGGCGACATTTTCAAAAACCGTGCGGCTGGGGATCAGCTTAAAGTCCTGAAACACCATGCCGAAACGCCGGCGTAAAAAAGGCAGTTTTGCCGATGAAATCCGTGCCAGGTTCATGCCGTCAATCAGAATTTGTCCTTCGGATACCCGTTCGGCCAGGTATAAAACTCTGAGCAGGGTGGATTTGCCCGCCCCGGAAGGTCCGGAAATAAAAATAAACTCGCCGGGCTCAATATCAAAGGTGATGTTATTTAGAGCTAACTTGCCGCCATAACGCTTGGTTACGTTAAACAGCCTGATAATATTAGCTTTGCCGCTGCTGGCGCTCATATAACATTTGCCTTGTACTCTTTTAGGGATAATTGACTGAGATTGAATTTACTGATATAAACCGCCTGTGTCAAGGAGTGCTGCAAACAGTTTTTCTTACACAAAGCCTTCACTGAACCCGTAAATCGGCTTCTTCCAAATCAGTGAAGGCTTTAAACTTTGACGCCTTGGTTGTTTTGCTGCAAACTTACATTTGCTTTGCTTTTCAGGAAGAGGAAAGGAAAAAACCATAGGAATATATAGATGATTCTTTTTGATTCCCATTGCCATATTGACGATAAATGCTACGATAATGATTTGACCCAGGTCATGGACAGATCCCGCCAAAACGGGGTGAAGGCTGTGCTGGTAGTCGGGATTGACAGGGCCACCTCCAAAAAGGCCATAGATATCGCATCCAGGTTCGATCATGTTTATACCTCTGTGGGGGTTCATCCCCATGATGCGGTTCAATGTTCCGCCCAGGTACTCAATGAACTTCGACAATTTGCCCTGACCCATGACTGTGTCAAGGCCTGGGGGGAAACCGGGCTGGATTTCAACCGCATGTTTTCACCCCAGGAAGACCAGGAGGCCTGTTTTTCTGCTCAGCTTGCCCTGGCCGGGAAGCTCGACCTGCCGCTGATTTTCCATGAACGGGATTCCAAGGGGCGGTTTTATGAGATATTGAAATCAGACGGGCCCAAGTCAAGAAAAGGGGTGGTTCACTGTTTTTCCGGTACAAAAGAAGAGATGTTTAAATACCTTGACCTTGGGTATTATATCGGCATTACAGGTATTCTCACCATTCTTCAGCGTGGTGAGTACCTGCGCAGCATTGTCCCTTTGATTCCTCGGGATCGGTTGCTTATAGAGACTGATGCCCCTTATCTGACGCCCACACCCCAGAAAAACAAACACCGGCGCAACGAACCTGCTTTTGTCCGGTCTGTGATGGAATGCCTTGCCCAAGTGCGCGGAGAAGACCCGGATCAGTTGGCCTCTGCCGTGTTTAAAAATACCCTGGATCTTTATAATATTCCGGTGGATCCGGCCTGGCCGGATAAATAGAGCCTGTTCACAATTTTGTACTTTTCAGGAAAAAGCAAAATGCGTGAACAAGGTCTGCGTATAATAAAATGCAAACAGTTTGTCACAAAATTGAAATATCATGATCTGTTCACATAAATCCTTAATGATTGACTTTGTGCAGGTTAAATGCTAATGACCTGATTTGGTGAATTTTATGCTAATGCCATGAACAAAACGAGGAGCTTGAATCATGATTGGTGGTATAGGAATGCCGGAGTTGATAATCATTCTGGTAATTATCCTTATTATATTCGGTGCGGGTAAGTTGCCTGAAATCGGTGCCGGTTTAGGAAAAGGTATTAAAAATTTCAAAAAAGCAACAAAAGAGCCCATTGATGACGACAAGGAAAAGGAGCCTGAAAAAATAGATAAAAATTAGTGGTGATTGTTATTCGCTTCTTTCAGCATTCCACAGCCAAGCACGCCATGTGCCTGGCGGCTTATTCATGCCTTTTCAAAGATTCGACATATCATATACTCGCCTGTTGGTTTTTAAGATCTTATTTGGCGGTAGTTACAAAAAAGTAATATACCGCCTTTTAAAATAGACATTACTGTAACAAAGTTCGTCGTTTTCGTTTGTTTTCGGGGCTTAACTGCGTGTGCGTGTTGTAACTTGTTGAAAATAAAAGATTGGCACATCCATTGCAGTCTATTGCAATGAGTTGCAAGCAGTAATGAGAAGCATTTTATGGTATTGGTCGGGCGTATGAGATGGTTTGCCGAAAAGACGGACATATATTAAAAGGTCAAAATTAAAGATATTGAACAGACATGGACAGTCCTGAAACCAAATTATTAATTGAACAGAAACAAGAGCTGATAGATCAGTACCTCCAGGGTCAAGAACCCAACTTTCTGGAAAAGATGACCACGCGTCTTGATGAATACTTTTATCGGGTGTTTGAAAAAAGTATTGCCGCCAGGAAAATGGTTATTTCGGGCAATCCTTTTGCCATTATTGCCTTGGGTGGATATGGAAGGAAAGAACAGTGTATTCACTCAGATATTGACCTGCTCATTCTTTTTGATAAAGTCATTCCGCCGGAGGTGGAAGCCTTTGTTCAAGAGCTTTTATATCCCTTATGGGACGCCAGGTTTGAAGTCGGGTATGCAGTTCGGAACATCAATGAATGTATTAAAATGTCCTTTGAGCGTTTTGATATCCTGACCACAGTTCTTGATGCCAGGTTTATCTGTGGCGCTTCCCTGATCTATTCCGCATTCATGGAAAATTTCAGGCAGCAGTTATCCGCAAAGCACTTGAAGCCCACGCTCAATTATTTGTACGAAAACGGAGAAAAGCGTCTGGAGGATTTTGGGGACTCTTCCTATCTGGTTTCTCCGGATTTAAAATCAGGATTTGGCGGTCTTCGGGATTACCACACACTGCTGTGGTATGCCAAAATAAAATCCAATATCAAAATACGTCGGGATCTTGAGTATTACGGGTTTCTTTCCCATTTTGAATACGAGAGCCTGGAAGAAGCGTTAACCTATATCTGGGATGTGCGTAATCGCCTGCATCATATCAGTCATCGCAAAAACGATACCCTGCATTTTGAGAACCAGGCAGAAGTGGCCGGTTTGATGGATTATACGGATATGTCCGGCTTACCCCAGGTGGAGGTTTTCCTGGGTGAGCTGCATGAGAAAATGGATTTTTTAAAGCAGATTTACCGGATCACATTTGAAGATATCGTATCCACCTGCCGAGTTAAAAAGGAAGCTGTCGGCCCACGCCCCACCAAGACTGAGGGGCTGGTTGTAAAAAAACGTCGGCTTTGCTTTGCCAATACCGTTACAATTATCCAGCACCCTGATTTACTGCTCCGCATTTTTCTTGAAAGTGGTCAGACCCGGATTCCCCTCTCCATTGAGGCCAGGCGGGTTGCATCGGAATTCCGTCACCTTGTGGATCATGATGTTCGCACGGATCCCGAATGTGTCAAAATTTTCAAGCGGATTCTGGGGATGTCCCTGTGGAAATTCAATGTGCTTAATGTCATGCTTTCCACCGGCATCCTGGCGCAGTTTATTCCCGAATTCTCGCCGCTCGTACACAAAATTCAGTACAACCAGTACCATTTGTTTCCTGTCGATAAGCACTCCATCCGCTGCGTACAGATCCTTAACAACTTTAAGGATCCCGGCGACACGATGATGGGAACCCTTTATAACTCGGTGTTCAAGGAGATAAGAAATAAAAATGTATTGCTTGTAGCAGGCCTTCTCCATGACATCGGGAAAGCCGACCCTGCCAAGGAGCACTCTCGCAGGGGCGCCGAAATAGCCGGACCTGTTGTTGACCGTCTCGGATTCAGCCCTTCGGAAAAAGAAGACATTCTTTTCCTTATTAGAAACCATCTGTTTTTGGCAAAAACCGCCACCCGCCGGGATATTTTTGACGAGGAAACGGCCGTTTACACAGCCCATAAGATCGGAAAACTCCGGTTGTTACGCATGCTTTTTCTACTCACTGTGGCAGATTCCAAGGCCACCGGACCCAAGGCCTGGAACGACTGGACGGAAAATCTGCTTAAGGACCTGTTTTTTAAAACCATGAGTATCATCAAAACAGGGGAGTTGGTGTCCAAGAAAACCCAACGTCTTATTGAAAAAAAGAAAAAAGAGGTCCTGGCCCTGTTGCGGGAAAGCTGGCGGGAAGAAGAGGTTGCCAGTCAGTTATCCAACATGTCCCGGCGCTACCTGCTTTATGTGCCGCCACAAAATATTGTGGATCATATCAATCTATTCAGAAACCTCGGTGACCGGGAGTATATCTGGCAGATCACAAAGGAAAATGAGTCAGATATGAGAACCGTCTCCATTTGCGGCAGGGACAAGCCCGGGTTTTACTCCAAGGTTTCCGGGGTTTTTTTTCAGAATAACATCGATATTGTCGGCTCCCAGGCCTATTCTCTGGGTGACAGTCATTTTCTGGATATCTTTAATGTGCGTCCTCCCCAGGACCGTCTCTTTGAAAAGGAAAAATGGGAAAAGGCCGGGCAGGATTTAAGCATGGCCCTTGAAGACGATCACTATCTGGACAATGTACTTGAGAAAATCCCCACTGTAGTGACCATATCCAGCGGTAGCCGGCCTGAGCCCAGTCAGGTTCGCATAGACAATGAGACATCCAGCTTTTTTACAATTATTGAAGTTTTAACCTATGATTTCCCCGGACTTTTGTTTGCCGTGACCAATACTTTGTACCGGTCCGGCATCAACGTTAATGTCGCCATGGTGGCCACGAAGGTGGATCAGGTGATTGACGTTTTTTACGTCCGAAATATTGAAGGGGATCAAAAAATAGAATCCGAAGAGAAATTAGACCAAATCAAAACAGCTATTATTAACCGTCTTCCACAGATACAGTCAAAGGAGGTCATAAATGAAAAAAATTGAGGCAATTATTAAACCCTTTAAGCTGGATGATGTTAAAGAGGCTTTGAGCGAGATAGGCATCTACGGCATGACCGTTACGGAAGTTAATGGATACGGCCGGCAAAAAGGGCACAAGGAAATCTACCGTGGCGCGGAATATGTTGTTGATTTCGTTCCGAAAATAAAACTTGAAATTGTTGTGACCGACGACCGACTTGACGAAACCGTGGAAACTATCCGGTCTGCGACCAATAGCGGTAAAATCGGTGACGGTAAGATTTTTGTGATGCCGGTTGAAGGGGCCATTCGAGTCAGAACCGGTGAACGCGGAGATGATGCAATTTAATGGTTAAGGTACTTTTGCGCCCCATTATTTCAAACCCAAAAACAGGGGTACCCCCCATAATAACTTTATATAGATAGAAAGGTAAAAAAATGACACCAAAAGATGTATTGGCAATGGCTAAAGAAAACGATGTTAAAGTCGTTGATATCCGCTACATGGACTTCATCGGCACCTGGCAACACTTTAGTGTGCCTGTGTCAGAACTGACAGAAGCTTCCTTTGAAGATGGATTTGGTTTTGACGGTTCTTCTATGAGAGCATGGCAGAACATTGATAACTCCGATATGAACGTAATCCCTGAAGCAGGTACGGCAAAAATTGATCCGTTTTTTGAAGTTCCGACCCTGGTTGTTATCGGCAATATTCATGATCCTATCACCGGTGAAGCCTACTCCAGAGATCCCCGCGGTATTGCCAAAAGAACGGAAAGCTACATCAAGAGCACCGGCATCGGCGACACCATCTTTGTAGGCCCTGAGCCCGAGTTCTTTATCTTCTCCAACATCCGTTACTCTTCTGAGCCCCATGCTTCCTTTTTTGAAATTGATTCCCGGGAAGCATACTGGAACACCGGTGACGGTTCCGAGCCTAACCTTGGCTACAAAATCAGACCCAAGCACGGCTACTTCCCCCTGCCGCCCATGGACACCTATCAGGACATTAGAACTGAAATGATGCTGACCCTGCAGGATCTGGGCATTGACATGGAATGCCAGCATCACGAAGTTGCTACCGCCGGACAGTCTGAGATTGACCTTCGGTTTGACTCCCTGCTGAATATGGGTGACAAGCTTGCCTGGTTCAAATATGTACTGAAAAATGTGGCTGCAAAACACGGACATTGCGTGACCTTTATGCCCAAACCCCTTTTCGGTGACAACGGTACCGGCATGCATACCCACATGAGTTTCTGGAAAGGTGGAGAGCCCACCTTTGCAGGCAACAAATATGCCGGCCTGTCCGATAATGCCCTGTGGTCCATCGGCGGCATCATGAAGCATTGCAAAGCCCTGTGTGCTATCACCAACCCCACAACCAATTCCTACAAACGTCTGGTCCCCGGTTTTGAAGCACCCATCAAAATGGCTTACTCCAGCCGGAACCGTTCCGCCGCTATTCGTCTGCCCATGTACTCCGGATCACCCAAGGCAAAACGTCTTGAGTTCCGTACTCCCGATCCCAGCGCCAACGGTTACATGGCCTTTTCTGCCATTGCCATGGCCATGATTGACGGCATCCAGAACAAAATTGATCCCGGAGATCCCATGGATAAAAACATCTATGATCTGCCGCCTGAAGAACTGGCTACTATTCCGTCCGCACCGGGTTGCCTTGAAGAAGCCCTGGAATCCCTTAAAGCAGATCATGAATTCCTGCTCAAGGGCGATGTTTTCACCAAGGACGTTATTGACCACTGGGTTGACTATAAAATGGAAAACGAAGTTAAACCGGTTATCAGCCGTCCGCATCCCCATGAATTCTATCTGTATTTTGATATTTAAAAAAACAGCCTTTTGTTGGGGGGTAGCCTGACAAACGGGTTCGGGAAGCCTTGGTTGTTTCCCGAGCCCGTTTTTTTGCTATATTTCTCCGTCTGTGAAGCATCTTGAAATCGGCACTTTTTTGATGCAATCAAAAACAAAATGCGTTATATAAACGTTAGCAAAACAGGACCTGGAACAGGAAAAAATATCCTGCCTCAAACTATCATAGCACAGGAGCAGATACCGCAAATATGAAAAATTCCGACCCATCCCCCAAACTCATCCTGAAAGTTATTGTGGCGCTGATCATCTGTTTTTCTGTTAATTTTTGTTATGCCCGGCAGGCTGATGTAGCGGACAGTGCCGGTGATGCCAATGAATTTGAATTTCTTACCCAGCGGCTTGTCCAGGATGGGTTTGATCAGGAAAAGACCAAAGCCTTGTTCGGTAATAAAACGGTTTGCTTTGATCCAGGGGGTGTCTCTTTATTTTTTATCCATTCGGAATCCAGTCTCAACTATGATCAGTTTTCTTCTCCGAAATCTATAGCCGATGCCCAAATGTATATGGAGACTCATAAAGAGATTCTTAATAAAGCCCAGGAAGAATTTACAGTAGACAAAACCATCATTACAGCCATCCTTTTGGTGGAAACACGCTTGGGTACATACCTTGGCAATCGTGCAGTGCTAAACACCCTGGCCACTATGGCAGCGCTTGCGGATAAGGCGCTTGCCGAGAGGGTCTGGCGGGCTATATCAAATAATAAAAGACCCGAGCGATCCACTTTTAATAAAAAGGTGGATCAGAAAAGCAGATGGGGATATGAGGAGCTTAAGGCTCTGATCAGCTATGCCAATCGTGAAGGAATCGACCCTGTTGCCATTAAAGGGTCTTACGCCGGAGCCATGGGTATTCCTCAATTTATGCCCTCCAACGCGCTCTCGCTGGCAAAGGACGGTAATACCGACGGGCGGGTGGATTTGTTTGACCATGAGGACGCCATTTTTTCCGTAGCCAACTATTTAAAACACCATGGCTGGAAATCAGGTCTCACTCGTCAGCGCCAGCACCAAGTCCTGTTCCAGTATAATCATTCCAACTATTATGTAGATGCACTGCTTAAGATTTCAGATAAGTTGAAATAACGGCAAATGCTTGACCTGCAACAAAACGTGAGACCAATATCAATTGGTTTATAAATATCGGGGGAAAATTAAATGACACCCAATGAACTTCTTTTGTACATTCTTCTCATTGTCGGCCTCTCCTTTGTATTGACTATGCTTGCTTTGATCGACCTGCTAAAAAAAGATTTCCCCACGTCAAAAGAAAAATTTGTTTGGCACCTTGTGGCCATTGTTCCGGTCATCGGCTGGCTTTTCTATTTTGCCCTGGGCGCTAAAAAGGGTACCCGTAAAAAGTTTGATTCATAGTAAATAGCATAGAAAAACGTGTTTAGCATGGATGTCCTATCGGCCTAAGTAAGATGCTTTAATTTTAATTTTGATTGACTTTTAAATCCAATCATAATAAGTATTCACCGCATATAATGATTATGTGGTCCCATCGTCTAGCGGTTAGGACGCTGGCCTCTCACGCCGGAAACCCGGGTTCGATTCCCGGTGGGATCACCATCAAAAAAAAACAAGTTATACAACTTTACATAGGCTATTCAGGCAGTTTACGTCTTCCTTGGATGTTTTTTTATTACAGACCAAACGTAAGTTTGTCATAATCCGGTTCATCCTTCCTTACTGGATTACGGTCCATGGAAAGACTTTCAAGCGCTTCACGAACATTTTCAAGTCCAATGCTTTGTGTCCTTTCGGCAAGCATGCGTGAATTAAGCTTTAAATATCTTTTTGACAAGGACTACGAAATCGTCAAATCGTCATGGGCATGCTCGAAGTCCTTGTCACTCTGAATGAGGTGGTCCGGCAAAAAGATATTTTTACTGGAATTAAAATTTTCCTGCCTGTAAAAAAAGGAAAAAGGCTCATGAAATATATCCTACATATCAATCTAATAGCTATTTTTATCACCGTTGCATCGGCATATGCTCAACCTTTTAAGTTGACGATGGCATACGAAGATACCGCCTTACCGCCGTTTTATTTAGGGGAAGGCAAAGAGGTGCCGGCAAAACCGGGCATCGCCATTGAACTTTTGAAGCAGGTTGATGAGCACATTCATGAAATTACAATCAATTTTCGGAGAATTCCTTGGGACAGATGTCAAAAAGAGCTCAAAGAGGGTTTGGTAGACGCCATATTTCCAGGCAGTTTCAATGTGTCCAGGATGAAAATTGGTGTATATCCTTTTAATAATAGCGAACCGGATGGCGTTCGATGCCTTGTTTTTCTCTCTTATTATTTCTATGTCATTGAGGGCGATCCATCTACCTTGGATGGTTATCAAGGGGGGCTGAAGGGTACTATTGGTATTCCTACCGGGTACTCCATTATAAGGGATCTTAAAAGAGATGGCTTTGAGGTGGACGACACGGCTCAGACAACTTTGCAGAACCTGATAAAACTCAAAGCCGGCAATGTGCGTGCGGTTGCAGCCCAGGATGTTACGGCCGATCCTATCATCAAAAGCAATCCAGCATTGAAAGATATTGTTAAAATCTTTCCTGCCATAAACACCAAGCCCAACTATCTGATATTCAGCCGTCAATTCTATACTGAACACCCTGGCCTGGCCAAACGGATCTGGTCGGAATTAAAAAGCGTTCGGGAGGAGAACTTTGAGGCACTTTCTCTCAAGTATATGTAGTATCTGCTGATTTTCTATTTTGTTGGCTTTATAGAAACTATTGAATGTCACCCTACTTCTATTGTACAAAAATTTGAAAAAATGGTCTTATGTTAATAAGCTGTAAATAAAGGATTGAAAATGATAGAAAAAAAACTCTGAGGCTCTCAGTGAAGAATGGATAAAAGACAATATTCATGATCCAACCAACACATTCGTTATTTTACGTAAGATTATCCCTTGGCAAAAAATTACAGACAAACTGGTACACTATTATAGTGACAAAACGGGACGGACAGGAACTCCAATCCGAACAATTATAGCTGTTTTTATTGCCGCAAAGCTCCGGTTGCTCAGTAATCGGGCGATTGTTAGCCAGATCAAAGAAAATCGGTATATTCAATATTTTTGCAATGTCCCAGATGAAAATTTATTCACATTCATGCATCACAGCAACCTGAGCAAATTGCGAAAACGTTTTGATATTAAGGGGATAGAGACCGTGGAATCAATCATTTTTAATATATTGAGAGTTGCCAAAGTAATTGATACAGACAGCATGTTGATTGATTCCACTGTACTGCCCGATAACATCATTTATCCAACAGATGTCGGATTGATTTTCAAAGCCTTTAGAAAAATGGAGCAGTTTGCTCGACAGTATTATATTCCTATCTGGTGGGACAGGAAGGAGCTCAGGCAGCTACGGCGCGAATATAATTTGAATCGAAAAAAGACTGAAATTGAAGATTTATTTTTCGATGCTCTCTTGATATTTTCCGCTGGATTGCGGAAGTTTAAAACAATAGTGAAAAGCCTTGAGGGTCCTGATCAAGACAGAAAAAAAGCTCAGCAGCTTTTGGCTCTCCTGATGTTATTCCAAGATCAGAATGCACTAAAACTTGGGGGCGAAAGACATATTCCAAATCGGATTGTCTCCTTTGATGAACCGGACTCCCGCCCGATTAAAAAAGGCAAAAAACATCCAAGCTGTGAATTTGGAAGTACACTTCAACTTTCGTTCAACCGACAGGGTTTTATGATTACAATGGAAAATTTTATCGGAAAGCCTAATGATAAAACCCTATGGCCCGGGACAGCTCAATTGTTTGAAAAAAGAATGAAAGGTGTTCCTGAACATGCTATCGGGGATCAAGGTTACCGCAGCCGGTTAAATCAGGTAATCCCCAAAGGCTGTCCACACATCTTTCTTGGCAAAAGCCAGGATGTTGGCAAAGAGAAGCGGGACTTTTGTCAAAAAGCCCGTTCTGCAACGGAAGGCTTTATCGCAATTTCAAAAAATATTCGCGGTTTTGGCTGCAGCCTTTATCAGGGAAGCGATGGAAACCGTATTTGGTCTCTTTTATGTCAGACCGCGTATAACCTGAAAAAATTTCTTCAGCTCTATAATGATGAAAAAATCAGTGAAGAAAGCCTGATGAGACTCGGCTTACTGGGCTGATTTAGATCACCCTTATTCAGCGATCTGACTACCTGCAGTTCATCGAGATGGGTGGATTGCGGCTAAAATACGATGAAATTGCTGATCAACGACAATTATTTTTTTCCCTCAACGACAATTAAAATTCCCGTTCCCCATTCTTTATAACCTGTTTATTTTGTATTTGTTTTCCATTATTCCCTTGCTATTTTTTGTAACATTGATAATATCCCCCACCCCAGCCCGGAGGATAGGGCAACTGCTGGGAAGCACCCCGAGCGCCGTGACTGGTGACGAAGACATGGGGGGCAGTATGCACTTTACTGTATGCTGTCCTTCCCCCATGTTTTTGTCTTTAATGCGTAAAATCCTCGCGCCCTAGCGCGAAACAAATACTCCGTAGGGCCGCCGGAGGCATTGGGCCTTTCTTCATTTTTCTGGTTGGTACTTAAAACCCGCTTCAATCAGTATATATTCCAAAACTATCCCAACCTCACCTCTTCTTTTGAGTTCATCAAGCATCCACTGCTGGATTCGTGCATTTACAGGAACCCGCTTTAGATGTGTCGGCAATTTGGGTTTTGGTTTTCCTCTATATCCGCCACGCATACAGTCTCCTTTGAAAAACACCCGAAAGCTCTGCTATGAAAGAACCATAGATAAATGTATTACGCTTTACAAAAAATACAGGTGATTTTCGCATAAAAAAAATGACTATTTATTATCCGCCTATTTTTAAACGGGATTGTTATAAAATCCGGTTCTGCCATGTGTTAAGCCATGGCGTGACAAGATACGCCCAATAGTGCTTAAAGAAGGTAATGGCTGGACATTCTCATCTTCCATGTCCTCCCTGATAACACGGGCACCACAATGAAGCCCATTATTGTATAAATGTAGCCGTATCATTTTGACAATTTCTACGATCTCTTCCCGGGTATACGGAGTATTCATTTCATGCACTAACATGATTCTGCCTCCTTTTTGGCCTGCTCCATACGATAGCTTTCAACATTCAATTCGAAGATAATGCTGTGGTGAACAAGCCTGTCAATAGCCGCAGCAGTTGTCATAGGGTCCTTAAAAATCTGTTCCCATTTAGAAAAGGGAAGATTGCTGGTGATCATCAGGCTGCCTTGTTCATACCGATCTGCCAGGAAGGTGAACAGAACTTCCATCTCTTCCCGGCTTTGCTGGACATATCCGATATCATCGATAATCACGGCATCAAATCTGGAAAGACTTTTGAGCTTTTTTGTCAACTCAAGTTCCCTTTTGGCGATCAGCAGATCCTGGACAAGATGGCTGCATGGGATGAAAAGGACCTGTTTTCCTTGTGCAATCAATTCATGACCAATGGCACATAACAGATGGGTTTTCCCGCTTCCAGGATTTCCAAAGGCCAAAATGTTTTCAGATTGATTTAAAAAAGAGCCGTCGATCAGTACATTCAAATGATTAGCGACCTTTATGGGAAGACGCTTTTTATCAAAATTCTCAAAGGTTTTCGAGGGTGGCAGCCTGGATGCCCTCAGGTTCCGTGCTATCCGGTTTTGCCAGCGCCCTTCACATTCAAGATTCAGCAACTGCAAAAGATAGTGCTCATACCCCCATGACTCAGCCCGGGCCTGATCTGCCATTTCTTCATAGCTGCGGCGCATGGTCGGCATGTGCAGACTTTTAAGATGGTTTACAATCTGGTCTCTGTCGCTCATCATGCCTCCACCATTTTGAGAAGTTGGTCATAACTGCTTAAATCAATGGCCGGGATATGGATATCATCCGGCCCGGCAACAGGGGCATTAGATTTCATAAGCCGCTGGACCGCATCTTTGCTGATCTCATGGCCTTCATTAATTAAAATCGTCAAGGCATTGTCTACAGCCACTTCACTGTCTTTTGCGGCAAGGTATAGAATCTTCAGATATCTTGACGCAGCGCTTTGAACGGTATAGCGCTCTTTTAAGTAATCATACGCGATCCGAAAACGGCTGGTGGGGAACATGTCATTACGATATCGATAATTTTCAAACGCCCCCGGTTTTCTGACCAAACTGTCAATGATATGCCGGTAATTGACTTTGTACTTCCCTTCCCCCCGTAACCGCGGCAAGGTATCGACCTTTTTTTGCCCGTACCAGATTTCCAGGTATTCCATGTAAAGGCGGACCTGTATTTTTTCTCCTATAAGCCTGCTGTTCACTGAGTATACGTTGTGATTAACTCGTATGGTACAGCCGGGACCGACTTTGAGATCCAGTTTTTTACATGAGTCGATTCGGGTTTTGGGTAGCCGATGCAAAATTTCAAGTTCTTTTGATAGGCGGTCTTTTCGCCCGGCATTCAGTTGGCAAAACAGTTTGGACAGAAAACACTCATATTCCTCCCGGTCTTTAAAATTCCGGTGGCCTTTTAACAGAAGGGACTGGTCAACAGCCTTTTTAAATCGATAATTGCGCTGCTCCACATCACCATTTTCATTGGGACTGGATGGGTTCGTTTTGCAAGGTGTCAGACCGTAATGGTCCATAAGATCCTGATACCTGCGGGTGAACTCTTCCGGATGGGTCTCCTTGTTAACAGCCGTCGCCAAACAATCTGTACGGTGACGATGGGGAACACCGCCCAAGTTCCATAAGGCATTTTGCAGGCCATGGCTCAGGCTTTCAAAACTTTCAGAAAAACATATGCTCCCGGTTTCCCAGTTAGAAAAGGTTAAAACAAAATGATAGATCATGTGATCAAAGGGAACGCCGCCTATGGTGACATCCAGCTTATCCATATGCGTGAAGTCAGACTGGCATAGTTCGCCTGGTTTATGTATTTGTGCAAAGAATATTTCTTTGCCGGGACCTTCTGTGGCGCGCCAATGCTTGATCCGTCGCTGCAGGGTCCTTAATTGACCATCGGCAAATCGGCCGGGCTGTTTGCGCTGCATATCCTCAAAAATGGTTTTGGCTTCCAACCCCGGATTTATTGATAACATTTCTTTGATACTATCCCATGCCTCTTCAAACGGATCTTTACGTGTACGCCAGTCGTGCTCCTGTTGAAGCTCGCTTGGTAATTTACCAATTTCACGGTACTTTCGAGCCGTCTTCTCATCCATACCTGCTTTCATTGCTGCGATCCCGAAATCCTTCTCAGATTGAATCAACTTGAACAACCTCCTCACTTGTTGGTTTGTTACCATCCAAATCACTCCTTCAGTAAAATTTGGATGCTTTTACCATTTTTTTGATTCTTTAAATTTCGGGAATTTTAATTGTCGTTCGGCGGGAATTATAATTGACGCTGATCAGAAATTGCCTTAAAAAACGCTCTAAACCCCTAACAAGTCTTTTTTTACCATGATTTTTTAATGAAGGTCTTAAAAGGGGGTCAAGGCTATCTTCTTCATATAGGAGAAAATCAGCAGATACTATGTAGGCGGGCTATCCGAGGGAATCCAGATGAACTATTTTACTCGATGATCCAGTTTTTTGGGATTAGACAATGTCACAATATTGGGAAATGTAAAGGCTGGTCAAGTCGATGGTATAATACCAACTATTCCAGCTGATATCTCACCCATCGGTTGGCCAGCCTCCACTGAGCAGAATAAAATAAGTTTTACTTGAATACAAGGGTTCCATTGCGATATATGCTTCATTTCTGCAAATAATAAATGAGGCGGATGTGTTAATAGAGAAGCTGTTGCCGTTTGTTGAAAATTATACCGAGTCACTGAATACTGAGTTAACAGAGTCTTCCCCTGGGATGACCTTAAGTAAATCACAAAAATTCTGGCTGGGTTTCTGCATCACTGGAATCATTTTAACCAACAGCATCAATTGGACTGCTTTTTCCCGTATCAGCATAGGACGGTATAAAAAAACAGCACTTTCCTGGATGTTTCGCCATTCTAAAATTGCTTGGGAGCATCTGTTCCACTTCAGTCTCAAAATTATTTTCAAAGTATATGGTATCACCAAAGGCGTTGTCAGTATTGATGATTCCGATAAAAAGCGCAGTAAATGCACAACAAAAATTTTTGGCGTCCAACAAAATAAAAGACAAATCAACAGGCGGTTTTTGCATGGGTCAAGGCTTGGTATTTTTGGTATTGATAACACCGAAAATAACCATTCCAATAGGCTATGGCTTTCATGTTCCTGATCCAAAAATCAGCGAATGGGTCAAGGAGGATAAAAGGTTAAAAAGGCTGGAGTTCCAAAATCAGAACGCCCGAAAAAGCCGATGCGATCAGATGAATATCCAACTATTTCAAGTATTTCTATAGCTCTTTTAAAAACCTTTGTACAGCAACACCCTGAAATAAAAATAGAAGCAATTGTTGCAGATGCCTTGTATGGTAATGCTGAGTTCATGGATGAGGCTTCAAAAATTGCAGGAAGCGCTCAAGTCATTAGTCAAATAAGGTACAATCAAAATATTTCATTCAAAAACAGTAAAAAATCAGTGGAAAAATATTTTGAAAATATTCAACCGATTCAAAAAACCATACATATACGCGGAGGCAAAGGGGTTGTTGTACTTATTAAAAGTGCCAGAATACATGTGTGTGCCCATAGAAAAAAACGATTTGTCATTGCAATAAAATACACTGGAGAAGAGGACTATCGGTACCTTGTCGCTTCGGACCTGACCTGGCGATATGCTGATATAATAGATGCTTTTACACTCAGATGGTTAGTAGAGGTTTTTATTCAAGACCACAAGGGTAATGAAGGGTGGGGAAATTTGACCAAACAACCTGGTAAAGATGGGTCTTACAGAAGTTTGACCCTGAGCCTGTTGGTTGATCATTGTCTCCTCCTTCATCCGGACCAAGTGGCCTCGATAAATAACAAACTGCCCGCAAAAACTGTTGGCAGCCTATGTGATATCGTCAAAGTTGACAGCATCTTATCCTTTGTCGAACAAATCATTCACAGTGATGACCCAGAATCCCATTTCAAGCAGATCTCGGTATTTTTAAAAGAGCATTTTGTAAAGTCAAATGATTCCAAAAAACACATGAATCTAAAACCTTGGGGAAATTATCAATCCTCCCCATCATTAAAATATAAAGCATTCTGTTAACATGGGGATAATAACTGGTAGATACGTTCCATGTCAATTTTTAAAAACTGGATCATCGAGTTTTAGCATTTTCCGCAGGTAGATTGGCTTGAAGATAGTTTTTTGACAGATATGCGGTAAATTCCTTAAAAGGCATGGGGCGAGCATAGTAAAATCCCTGGAACATATCACAGCCTTCTTTTATGAGAAATTCAATCTGTCCTTTTGTTTCAACGCCCTCTGCAATGGTGCTCATGCCCATGGCCTTGGCCATGGCCAGTGCCGCCTTGACAATGGCTTTTTTAGATTTCTTTTTTTCAATCCCGCTGATAAGAGAACGATCTAATTTCAAAGCTGAAAGTGGGAAATTATTGACTGAATTCAAGGAGGAATACCCGGTTCCGAAATCATCGAGTTCTATTTTGAGCCCGATATCACACAGTTGATTTAATATAACCTTGGCCCGGTCAATATCCTGGACAAGGCATGTTTCTGTTAATTCAAATCTAAGGTGTCCCGGATCAACACCGGTTCTATTGATGATGGCCATAACTTTATCCATAAACTTGTCATCCATAAATTGTCTCGCACTGATGTTTACAGCGATCGAAAACATGAACGGCCGGCGATACCTATCTAATTCTTTCAGATATTGACAGGCCCTTTCCAGAACCCATTCGCCTATGGGGATAATTAATCCGGTGTTTTCTGCAATGGGGATGAAGGATCCGGGGGATATCATTCCCCCCTCATGAGGCAACCAGCGGATCAGTGCTTCAGCCGAACATAGACTACCGTTGTTTAGAAATTGAGGCTGAAGGTAAAGTGAAAATTCCTGGTTGTCAATCGCCCGTTTCAGTGCATGGGCCATCTCCGTCTGGGAATTGACAAGTGCCTGACGTGATTCATTGTAGAAGCAGCATCGATTGCGCCCCAGATCCTTGGCCTCATACATGGCAACATCAGCTCTTTTCAGCACATCGCTGTCATTTGAATCGGCATCTTTAAAAAGGGTCATACCGATTGACGCAGAGCAATGGTGGGTATGCTCTTCTCGGCCGAGTATATATGCCTGGCCCAGTGCAAGCCTTATTTTTTCTGCGATCTGCATGGTCTTCTGGGCCCCCGTTGCCTCATCCGAACCGAGCAATTCGAGGACAACCACAAATTCATCGCCGCCAAGCCTTCCCACGGTGTCTGTTTCACGGACGCAACCAAGCAGTCTTCGGGCAACCTCCACCAACAGGGCATCGCCCACATTATGCCCCCTTGTGTCATTCAGACTTTTGAAGTTATCCAGATCCAGCATCAGTATTGCACCATAGTTTTTGGTCCGTCTTGATGTTGTAATGGCATGGGCCAGGCGGTCTTTGATAAGGCGTCTGTTGGCAAGGCCGGTTAAAGAATCATACAATGCCATTCTTTTTATTTTGTTTTCTGAATTTTTCCGCTCGGTAATGTCTTGGATCGTGCCGACGATTGTTTCAACCTCGTTTCCGGTCTTATTTAAAATGGCGATATGCTGAAATACCACTCTCTCCTGGCCATCGGGCCTAAGTATACGGTATTCCATGTTCACGGGTTCATCAGAGTTACGAAGGGTGTGAAACGCCTGTTTTATAACCGCCTGGTCTTCTGGATGAACAACCTCCATGGATGATTTTCGGGTAACAACAAAATTTTCTTGGGAAACACCGCATATGTCGTAGACCTGATCCGACCATGTCAATTTTCCGGTTTTTAGATTCAATTCCCAGTCACCAACAATGGCAAGTTTCTGGGCGGTTAAAAGGCGCGTTTGGGTTTTCGTCAGCTGATTTATTGAGGATTCAAGGGATTGGAGCGTTTTTCTCATTTGTAATTCAAAGGGCCTGAATATAAACATCAGTTCAATGAGAAGGGCTGTCATGACCGTGAGCCAGATAATCATCTCAAATTTTTCAATTTTTAAAATCGCAGCATGACTAATATTTTCATATTCTTCAACAGCTGCATCAAGAAGCGGTTCTAAAGCATGAGGGCCGTAGGTTGTCAGAAAAATGTATGCAGCAGAATCAATGTTCAATGTCTGGATATCCGAGTCATAGATCTGCTGAGCGTGCTCCAGAAACCGGGTCAGAGCCATTTCTAGCCCAACCATGGGATCGTCATATATGGTCATCAGGTTCATATTGGTGACCATGGGAATTTTTTTATGTGGATTTCCGTTTCGCAGATCATCATGGGCAGATTTCATTTTATGAATGGTTCTTCCCACTTGGGAACGGGCCAGATCGAATTCCGACTGATCTGAAGTGGATGCCATTAAACTTGAAAAATAAGCTATCCTATTAGTCAATCCGGATTGGTGGCTGGCAAGATTAATCAGTTTTGCAAAGTCGCGTTGTTTGGATACGACCGTATACATGGTGATATATGAGGCGGTAGCCAGAAGTGCAATGGCGCTGAGCCCGAAAAGATATCGCAACCTCAAATTTTTTACTGTATTGAGATGTATCAAACTGCCTTGTGCCCATCCATAATTGAAAGGCACCCTCCGTTTCTTGTTTTGCTATCTGAACGCATTGAAGTAACGTTCTGTGTTTGGACCGTTAAATACATATTTTTAAACCATCTCATAGTCGGATCGGTTGAATTCTGTACGGCTACTTAAATTTGAGAATAGCAGCAAATTGTTAGAATCTTATTAGTTCAAAAAAAGCTGGGGGATATGGGAAATTTCGTGCTGGCATTTTCTACAAGGTTTCATCTGTAATCTTAAGACGACTCCCTGCTCTGGTTTTTAAGATCAAAGTAAAATTTTACGGCAAGGGACAGTGACGCCAGTTTTGACCGTATGGAATCCCCCCTTGATGTCAGAATCAGGGGCATATCACCACACAGAATAACCCCGGCAAGGGCTGCCCCGGACTGAGTCGTCAGGGTTTTCCACAAAATATTGCCCGAATCAATATCCGGCAGGATCAGCACATCGGCGTTGCCCCGAATCCGGCCCGTGTAATGCTTCTCTTCGGCAATGCCAACATCCATGGCCACATCCAAAGATAAGGGGCCTTCCACAATGCAGTCGTCCCTGTCTGCAAAACGGGCCGCAATACGTTCTGCCTCCATGGAGCTGTCCACGCTGCGGTTTACGTTTTCAACGGCAGAAATAACTGCCACCTTGGGTACCTTGATATTCAGGTTATGCACCACTTTTAATGCATTCTCAAGGATGGCCATACGTTTTTGTTCGTCAGGGTAAGTGTTTAACGCACCGTCTGAAAATGCCAGCAATTTGTTCCGGGTGGGGATGTCCACAATGGCCGTGTGGCTCATGACCTGGCCTTTTTGGAGTAGACCACTGGATTTTAGGTATTTAAAAACCCCCCTGAGAAGATCTTCTGTATGGATGCTCCCTTTCATCAGGATATCAACTTTGCCCTGGTCCAAAAGGCTGACAGCTTCTTCTACGGGTGTTTCGGTATCAATGATGGTGTAGTTGTCATTGTCAATGACAAGGTCGTATTCATAGGCCATCTGGCTGATCTCCTGGAAATCACCAAGGAGAACAAATTTGGAGATGCGGAACTGGCCTTCTTCATTGGCCTTTTTAGCCGCCTGGATTGCCTCTTCGTTGCTGGCGCCCACAATGGCGATGGTTGGGGCATAATTTGCTTCGACTGTCAGGTATGCCGCATCAATGATATCGTCCAGGGTGGTCAATGGCGCGCCTTTTTTCTTGAACCTGATTTCGCGTTTGAATACGGGGGTGTCAATCAATGTGTCTTCATCATGCCTTCTTTTTTTAAGGGCATCCCGTTCGGTTTCGTAATCTTTGAGAGACTCAGGGGCATAATATCCCCGGATCTGTCCGGCAGCCAGGGCGTCATGTTCAAAGTAACCGGGCATGACCACCACGGGGTAGCGCCCTGCGATATTCTGCTTGACCCGGTGCATCATGTCCGGATTTGAGGCAAGTCCGCCGGTGATTGCCATTACCCTCACATCTGCCCCGTCGGCAGTAAGCTTGAGCATGCCGCCGGCAATTTTTCTTGCCATAAAGTTTTGAACCAGTTCTATTTTTTTGCGCTGTACCGGGGTGGCCCCCTGGCGCAGGAATCCGATCATGGCATAGAAATCATTGGTGCCCACAAGGGAGAGAAGACCGCCCCGGCTGTCCAGGATCTGTTCAAGGTCCCGGATGGAGAGCTCCTTGGATTTGATGGATTTGACAACCCGGTCTATGTCGATGGCACCGCTTCGGCTTGTTGACGGCAGACCGGAATAGGCGTCTATGAGCATGGTGACTTGTCCCCGTCGATGCGCGGCAAGGGAGGTGCCCCCGCCTAAATGGGCGGTGACGGCGTTCACATGTTCCGGTGCCTGATTCATCAAAGAGGCCACAATCCGCCATACCGCCTTGTGACTTAAATAATGTGCTCCGGCACCGTTGCGCTTGATTTTTACAAATCCTGTAACCCGGTCCACCAGATCCAGTTCATCACAGACAAAGGGATCTGTGGTCGTCAAAAGCAGGTCCTTTTGACTGCCTGCCATCCGGGCCAGCTCCATACCCATGGGAATACCCATATTGCTGGCATGGGACCTCAACGGCGCCTCCACAAGGTCCCTGACCATTTCCGGGACCACCCGGTAGGTTCCGGACGGAATGGGTTTGAGAAATCCTCCCTGGCAGGCAATGCCGTCAAAGGAGCCAAGGGGGATTCCGGCGCGGTCCAGATGGGCGGCCACAGCTTTTATCCTGTGGTCTATGCTGTCATCCTCATCGGGAAGGAGATGTATTTCAAAACGGTGCACCTGTTCCAGACCCTGGTATACGGCAATCCGGGTGGAAACAGTACCCGGATTCAGTAGAAGAAATCGTATATCTCCCTGTTGCGCTTCCTGGGCCAGGGAAGGACCGAGAAGACGTCGTATCGCGGGGGATTTTTTCTGACCGGCACGTTCCATTTCCAGCATCATGGACAGGGCGTTGCCCACAATGGTATTGATTCCGGGGGAAGGGGGGGATTTAATCAGGACCTCGATGACGGCTGAAAGATCACTTTGCATGATCCTGGCATCCAAAGTTTCCATACCTTGTTTTATCTGTTCTGAAAGATCAGCTAACCATGCTTCACTGGTCACGGTCAAATCTCTTTCAAAGGCGGACATGGAAACATTGATTTTTCCGATTTCAGCCACTGCTTCAATTATTTTATTACGAAGGTTGGCATTCACTTTTTAGGTCCCTTTTATTTATCGTCAATCATTTTTTTGAGTCCATTAATGGCCCCTGGGATGGCATGTCAGTCAAGGGGTTCCTCCCCGGCTGCAATGCGGCGCAAAACAGACCGGAACAGTTTTCCTGTGGCGGTCTTTGGCAGCTGGTCCGTGATGATGATTTTTTTCGGTACGGCAAAACGCCCGATTTTATCCGTAATATAATCTTTTATCTGGTCAACACATTTTTGTTCATCCTGAATCTTATTACGGGGCACCACGAAGATTACAATATCCTCACCGGATTTGTTCTGGGTGCTGATAATAGCCGCTTCTTCAACCAGGGGATGGGAGGTAAGCACACCTTCGATCAAGGATGCGCCCAGGCTCTGTCCTTTGACCTTAATGCTGTCATCAAGCCGTCCCATGAACCAGAAAAAACCGTCTTTATCGCTTCTTACCCCGTCGTAGGTGAAGAAATAGCCTTTGAATTTTGAAAAATAGGTCTTTTTAAAATGTTCGGTTGTGCCCGGGGTGGCCATTGGCATAGCCGGCCATGACTGCGAAAAAACCAGGTTGCCGCTGATGTTTGTTTTACAGGGCTCTCCAAAATCGTTTATAATTATGGGTTCCACCCCTAAAGCACCAAATCCGAGGGTGCCGGGCCGATTCAGTTCCGGGGTCGGGTATGAATTGAGCAGTGCGATACCGCTTTTGCTCTGCACCCAGAGGTTTACCACCCGTTCCGGACCCTTTACCAGTATACTGTCTGCATATTTAACCAGCCGGGGGGGGAGGGCGTTTCCACAAGAGGCAATGACGGAAAACCGTTTGGATGTGTTCAGCTGCCCCTGACCCAGTTGTTCCCTAACTTCTGAAATCAACGTCGGAGGGCACAGCAGCGCCGGATTGGGTTGCTCATTGAGAATATCTTCAATGGTATTCACCCGGAGATCCTCATCAATGAGGATAATACCTGTGCCATTGGTCAAAGGTCCCCACAGGCCGTATGCCTGGGCAGGGGCTTTGTAGATATCCAGCGTGTTGACGATCATTTGGGGTTTGTCCTGATCAAGGGCTTTATTGAAAATATCGTCAAAGGAGGCGTGGGCCTGGACCAGGAATCCGCCGGTTGGGAAAACAGACCCCACATGTTTACCGGCCAGGCGGTTTTCATAAACAGTAAACAGGGGATGATTCGCCTCGGGACAAGCCGGCTCCAGTCCGGAAGGATCTGCCTTAGCCATGTATTCTTCAAGCGTTGGGATACCTTCAATCGTTTCACCTGAAATGAGTATGGAGAGATCTTCAAGCAGGGCACGGACCGTCCGGGCATGGCTCTTTTTTTCTTCGTAAGCGTCGCTGTTTGCCATGATGACAAGTTTTGCCCTTGATGCGGTAATATCCTCTGCCACAATGGAAGAGGGCAGATGGCACCCTATGGGCAGGTAGGTGATCCCAAGATAGGCGGCTGCCAGGGCGCTGATGACAAATTCAGGACAGTTTGGCAGGTTTAAGGCGATGCAGTCCCCCTGAGTCAGGCCGGCCCGGTGAAAAGCCGCTGCCAATCTGAGTACCTTGTCTTTAAGTTCATTGAAGGTCAGGGTGTAGGCATCGCCGGATTTTTGATAAAAGACCAGGGCCCGTGCGTCTCCCTTCCCTTTTTCAATTATTCTGTGAAGTGCGTTTTGGGCGGCATTGATCTGTCCGTCCCAGAACCAGGATGCCAGGGGAATAGAAAAATCCTCCTTGACCACATAAGAAAAAGGCGTCTGCCATTGCAGCTGTTCTGCTATTGCAGCCCAGAATTGTTCACGATGGTCAAGCGTATGTCTGTGCAGGCGGCGGAATGCGTCAAGACGTGTGGGTAATTTTTGGACAAGGTCAATGCTTTCCATGGTTTTACTCCCTAATTTGGAATATTCAAGGGGTCATCCGTATGTGATTGCGACCATCATCATATCATAATTGCCAGCCTATCAGTTAGAGTAAATACCATTAAAATAGGTGTCAGCACAAAAAGCTTAACGATGAATTTGGTGAAACCTATAGATTCGGCAAAAGAGGCAGGCTCATGTTGCGCTTCAGGGTCGTATAATGGTAGAGGGTAAATGCTATCGGAGTTACGTTGCAAAAACCTAACCGTACATCACTGGGGCCTGTCTGGTTTTTACAATATTGAAACTCTTTTCCGGATGCTTATTTTTTACAAACATGTGAATCGGTTTGCTGCCGCAGCCCATTGACCGGAGTCAAAAGTTGAAGTTGATCCTTTACTATTTCAAAAAAAACTTAAGAAAGATCGCTGCGGGTGTCTTCTGTATAATTGTGGTGGATCTGCTTCAGCTTGTGGTTCCCCAGGTTATCAGCAGGGCTGTTGACATTTTGGCGGATGCAGATTTTGACCGTCATGTCCTTTTAACGCAATGCGCCGTGATTGTGGGGGCCGGGCTTATCATGGCCCTGCTCCGTTCCGGGTGGCGCATGCTTTTAATGGGCTCGGCCTGGGATCTTGAGCGGGGCATTCGGGATGAACTGTACACCCATATGCTCAGCCTGGACACGGCCTATTATGACAAAACCCGGGTCGGGGACATCATGGCCCATGCCACGTCGGACATTGTTCATGTGCGTATGGCATTTGGTTTCGGCATCATCGCCTTGGTGGACACCCTGCTTCTCGGCAGTGCCTGCATCGGCATCATGGTCTGGACAAGCCCCAAGCTTGCGGCCCTGTGTCTGATCCCCCTTCCTTTTCTGGTTCTGGTTACAAAAAATCTGGGCAACAGGATGCATAAGTATCACAACACAGCCCAGGAGGCTTTTTCCGAACTCACCGAACAGATCCGGGAAAGTTTTTTCGGTATCCGGGTGATCAAGGTGTTCAACTTTGAGCCCCAGGTCCGGAAAAAGACGGAAAACCACGCACGGGACTATTTTAGAAAGAATTTGAAACGGGCCTATATCAATGCCCTGCTGCATCCTTTACTGGGACTTTTTTTTAATATATCCACCCTGATCATTGTTTTTTACGGCGGGACCCTGGTCATGGAAAACCGATTAAGTCCCGGAGAGTTTGTGGCCTTTATTCAATACTTGGGGATTCTTGCCTGGCCGGTGATTGCCATCGGGTGGATGACCAATCTGATCCAGCGGGGAATGGCATCCCTGAAACGAATAAATGTTCTTTTGAACACCCGGTCCCAAATCACTTTCCCTGAAGGTACGGTGATGCCGGACATTGTGAAGGGCAATATCCGGTTTGAAAAGGTGTGTTTTTCCTATGATAAAAAGATGAACGCGCTTTCCGGTATTTCCATGAATATCCCGGCCGGGGCCAGGATCGGCATCACCGGTCCGCCGGGTTGCGGGAAAACTACCCTGCTTTCATTGATCTCGCGCCTGTATGACCCAACAAGCGGCCGGGTTTGCCTGGACGGGAAAGATTTGAAAACCTTTGATCCTCAATTTCTGAGGCGCCATATCAGCTTCATGGCCCAGGAACCGTTTTTGTTTTCAGGGACGCTGGAAGATAATATCCTTATGGGGAAGAGCGTTTCCGACAGTAACGACCGTGGCATTCTGGACCAGGTCATTAAAATCTGCGCCCTGGAAGAAACCGTTGATCAGATGCCCGACGGTCTTGCCACTCTGGTTGGGGAACGGGGGGTGACATTGTCCGGCGGGCAGAAGCAGCGGGTGACCCTGGCCCGAACCCTGGTGTCCCCTAAATCCGTGATCCTTCTGGATGATCCGGTCAGCCAGCTGGATACCCGCACCGCAGACCGGGTGATCCGGGGCATCAACCGGATGAATCGAGATGCCGTCATGATCATGGTCTCCCACAGGCTTTCGGCCCTTGCCGACTGTGACCGGATTTATGTCATGGACAACGGCAGAATTGCGGACCAGGGCACCCATGAGCAGCTAAAGGCATCCAATGCCTTTTACCGTACATCCTTTAATGTCCAGCAGTCAGAGGGTGAGCCATTAGGAGACCGGCTATGAACCAGTCCCACGTCTTTTCCGACGAGGAGAAAAAGGTCAGTCTGGCGAATCCGACCCTGTTTAAAGCATTGATCCCTTACGTTCGGCCCTATGCCTGGATGCTTGCTTTAACAACGGTTCTGGTGTTCATGGTCACGGGGTTTGAACTGTTTCAGCCCTGGCTCATCCAGCAGGCCATTGATGGCTTCATCCTCGTTTCCGGTACCCCGGGACTTCATATCATGGGTCTTGAAATCGAGCAGTTTTCCGTTTTTTGCATCTGGTTTGGCGTGGTGATCCTGGCGGGGTTTGTCCTGGATTTCAGCCAGGCCATGTTCATGGAGTACACGGGCCAGAAAATTATGCTCAATCTTCGGTGCCGCCTGTTTGACCATATGACGGACCTGCCCGTGGCCTATTTTGATAAAAATTCCTCGGGAAGACTTGTGGCCCGGGTAGCTGGGGATATTGAAAATATGAACGAAATGTTTACAAGCGTTCTTGTTTTTATTTTCAGGGATCTTCTGCTCATGACCGGCGTATTTGTCATCCTGTTTTTAACCAATCGCCGCCTTGCCTTTTATTTAAGCCTGATTGTTCCCGTGGTCTTTGTGGGCGTGGTTTATTTTTCGGGTATCCTGCGCAGGGTGTTTCGTGTGTTGCGGCAGAAAAATGCCGAGATCAATCACCGTTTTTCCGAAGCCATTACCGGTATCCGGGCCATCCAGACCTGTATGGCCGGCCTGCATTTTATCCATGAGTTCAAGCGTCTGAACCTGGCTCACTTCAGGGCAGCCATGGCCCACATCCGGGTGTTTTCCGTGTTCATGCCTGTCGTGGGGCTCATGGGTACCTTAGCCGTGGCTGTCATTATCTGGAACGGCTCTTTTATGGTGCAGCGTCAGGTCTTGACCATTGGTGAGCTTGCGGCGTTTTTGACCTATATGAAATTGTTCTTCAGGCCCTTAAGGGAGTTGTCCGAGAAATTTAATCTATTGCAGAATGCCTTGGCCTCAGCCGAAAGGATAATTACGGTATTGAACACACCCGAAATCCGACAGGATACGACGTTCAAGGGGCCGGATCCCGGCGGTATCCGGCATCTGGTATTTGAAAACGTGGCATTTTCATACACACCCGGTGTTCCGGTATTGAAAAATATCAGTTTCAGTCTTGAGAAGGGCCGGGCCATGGGCATTGTGGGTCAGACCGGTGCAGGAAAAAGTACCATCATCAATCTCACGGCCGGGTTTTACAGCCCCACCGGTGGACGCATCCTCATTAACGGTCAGGACTATGTGCACATGGATATTGCCGGCATCCGGCATCACACTGCCCTGGTCATGCAGGATCCCATCCTGTTTTCAGGAACGGTGCGGGAGAATATTGCACGCCCTCTGGATGGTGACATCCGCCAGGATGATCAAGGTCTTGAAAGCGCTCTGAAAAATGCCGATTGCGCTTTTCTTTTCGATAAATATTCAGGACTTGACACCATGCTGCAGGATGGCGGCCGCCCTCTGTCTTCGGGGGAGAAACAACTGGTCTGCATTGCCCGGGCCTTTTCATTTAATCCGGATCTGATCATCTTTGATGAGGCAACCTCTTATATGGATTCCCAATCCGAGGTAAAAATCCATGCCGCCATGAAAAAACTGATGAAAGGTCGCCTGTCCATTATTATTGCGCATCGCCTTTCAACAGTCAAATCGTGTGATCACATACTGGTGTTGAGGGATGGACAGATCATTGAACAAGGCACCCATGAACAGCTTGCCCTGGCCGGTGGCGAATATGCACGGCTTCTTGAAAAGGAATGGTCTGGATGGAATCCAACTCTTTAAAACGGTTTTGAAATTGCTTGCATTGGCCTATAATGCGGTATATAACGCCCCAATAAGGGTGAACTGGTTAAAATAGGGGGTATATTATGACTGCATTAAGTGATAATGACATCAAAAGGCTTTGGAATGAAGGATGCTTTGTTGTAGATCCTTTTCCAAGTAAGATAAACCCTGCTTCCATTGACCTGACACTAGGCAATAAACAATATCAGTATAATTTTGAAAATTATATACTCGGATCTGAGATTGACTCAGAAAAAGATGTTGTACAAACAGAATTTTTAGATCTCACGTTAGAACACGGAGAATCAGTATATATAGGAATAGCTGAAAAGCTTACCATACCTTACGATGCTATGGGTTATGTTTTTCCAAGGAGTAGCATTACGAGGTTAGGCGTTCAGATCATTCCAGTATTTATGAACCCTGGCTATACAGGGTATATGCCGCTTACAATTACTAATCACTCAGGTAAATCCGTAACAATAAAACCAGGTTGCAGGATTGCTCAATTAAGCCTGTTTTCACTCAATACCAAATCTGGGAACACATACGGTCGTAGAGAAGACGCAAAATATCAAAATGAAGATGTTTCCCACTCGCAGCTTCATAAGGATGAGGAATTTCAAGCCGCTATTGATAGGGCTGTGCAACGCATGGCACCCAACATCAGTAAATTAATCAATGCGTCTAAATGAGCAAGGCTACTCGACAGGATATAATAAAATCAATCGGCGCTGGTATTGAGTATGATATCCTCAAAGAAGGTCAAATCAAACCTGAGGATTCACCTAAATTCAAGGCATTGGTAGAAGACAAAGCAACCGCCATGCTCGAAAAGTATGAAGGGTCTATGCGCCCAAGCTTCTGGTATGGTGTTTGGCAGAGCGTTACAGGTAATTTTATTTGGCTCATAATATTGGCGATACTTGCCTTTATATTGGCAATATTCAGCCTGAATATATGGGATCTGCTGATTGATTCAATAGCGACAAAACTTAAAACTATGCCATAATTATAGCCATGCTTCTCTGCTGTCTATTTGATATTAATCATTGTTTTAACCGCATTCATGGCTTTGATACGGATCGCTTCTTCGACCACCACCCTTCCTGACATTTTTTCAAGACAGTTCCAAATGTCCTGCAATTGCGTTTTTTTCATGTCCGGGCATACCAGTTGATCTGATACGGGAAAAAATTTTTTTTCAGGGAGTGCCTTTGAAATGGCGTGGATCAAGCCTATTTCTGTGCCCAGGATGAACTGGTCTGCCGAGCTTTCACCGGCAAACCGGATCATTCCCGATGTGGACTGGATGCTGTCGGCAAGTTCAAGCACATCGGGGCGGCACTCCGGATGGACCACGAACAGGGCTTTGGGGTGGGCGGCTTTTGATGCCTTGACCGCTTCAATACTTAAATCGTTGTGAAAGGGACAGTAGCCGTCCCATAAATGGATCTTTTTGTCGGTATTAGCCGCGGCATACCGGGCCAGGTTACGGTCCGGTGTCATGAGTACTTCTTTTTCTTTTAATGCGTTCACCACCTTGATCACATTGGCGGAGGTGCAGCAGATATCTGAGACCGCCTTTACTGCGGCAGATGAGTTGACGTAGGTGATGACAGGGATGCCGCCAAGGTCGCCCTTGCGCCTGACCAGCGCCTCGGGAGTCACCATGTCTGCCATGGGACACCCGGCCTCGGGGTTGGGCATCAGCACTATTTTGTCCGGGCACAGGATGGCTGCGGTTTCAGCCATAAAGCGGACCCCGCAGCAAATAATAATGTCCGCGTCCGTGGCAGCCGCCTTTATGCTCATCTCAAGGGAATCGCCGCACAGATCCGCTACGTCTTGGATCGGGGCAGACTGGTAATTATGGGCCAGGATAATGGCCTTTTTTGCCTTGGCCAGGTCCCGGATTTTCTGGTGGAGTGTAGAATTTTTAGTCGTCATTTTATATTAAAACTTCAATACGTAGTTAAATTACTTTGATGTTTTGTTGTAGGTTGAGTCTGGGTGTAGATAGGCCAGGCAGCCCATGGCTGTTAGTCCATTTCGATAATTTCAGTCCCCGGCAGGGGGGTAAATTCAAATATCTGTTCGTCAAAGGTACTGAACTGGATATTGGTAAATATGAATTTGGTGATATCTCCGTAAATATTTTCAGTTTCAACCACAGGAATTTCATACCCTGGAAGATTTACTGTGATACGTATTTTTGCAAGCTCCGGGGTTTCCTTTTTAGGCGTCAGCACAAGCTGTGCAAAGTTTTTTCCCGATTTGCCCGGTTCAACGGTAAATTCTTTCCTGATTTTGTGAATATCTGCCAGAAAGGCGCCGCCGGAGCCGGATTGGAAAAACGGGGCGGCATCTCCGATCATCACCTGGTTTTCTTCGGGACGGTAAATCCACAGATTTTTTCCATTGGTGATGATTTCATGGTTGTCTGAACTGTCGTATACCCATTTCATTTTCCCCGGATGGCTGAACCAGGCCCTGCCTTTGGCAATTTCAGTCACATCCAGGGCCGTCAGACGGGATGCCTGTTCAAAGTCGGCAATAAAGCTTTTGTTGGCGTATTTTGCTTCAATGCCGGAGACGATTTTGGCGGTTTGGGCATCAAGGGACTGGGCTGCATTGCAGGGCACGGTTACCAGTAACATGGAGATAAAAATCGTCATTGCGCATGGGGTAAGACGCGTGAGCATATATTTCATTTTGGTATTCCTTTATTTGAGCAGTAGATCCATGGATTTACGTTTGTCTTCCGCATAAATTCTTCGCAGTCTCGGCTTTTCTATTTTACCGGTGGGGTTTCTGGGTACATCGCCGAAAAATATTTTTTTCAGTTGCTTGTACCTGGGAAGCTTGCTCTGGAAATCAAGAACATCCTGTTCGCACATCATGGTATTGGGCTTAAGGCTGATAATTCCGGTAGGGATCTCTCCTAAACGTTCGTCTGGCACACCGATTACCGCAATATCCCGGATTTTTTCATGTTTGAGAAAGAAATTTTCAATTTCCACAGGAAAAATGTTTTCCCCGCCATAGATGATCACATCCTTTTTGCGGTCCACAAGCCAGATAAATCCGTCTTTGTCGTACCTGGCCATGTCCCCTGTAAACAACCAGCCGTCTTTTATGGTTTTGGCCGTGGCTTCCGGGTCTTTGTAGTACGCTTTCATCACCCCGGGGCCTTTGACAATAAGCTCTCCGGTTTCACCAAAGGGCAGTTGGCTGCCCTGCTTGTCTACAATTCGGGCTTGCCATCCATATCCGGGAAGGCCGACGGGGCCGATACGGTCCGCATTTTCCACGCCTAAATGGACACATCCGGGGCCTGATGATTCGGTTAATCCGTAATTGGTGTCGTAATCCTGACCCGGGAAATGTTTGCGCCAGTTCAGGATCAGGCTTGGGGGCACGGGCTGGGCCCCGATGTGCATGAGGCGCCACTGGGAAAGGTTGTAGTCGGCTGGTTTGATTTGCCCACTGTCAATGGCAATGACAATGTCATGGGCCCAGGGCACGAGCAGCCACACAATGGTGCACTTTTCTTCGGAGACTGCCTCAATGATCCATTCCGACTTGACGCCGTTGAGCAGGACGCATTTCCCTCCCACCAGAAAAGAACCCATCCAGTGCATTTTGGCACCGGTATGGTAAAGGGGCGGGATACACAGGAATACATCATCATGGGTTTGGCGGTGGTGGTCATTTTCCACGTCACATGCATGCCTCAAGGCCCTGTGGGTGTGCAGAACCGCCTTGGGGGTGCCGGTGGTACCGGAGGTGAAATACAGGGCAGCATCGTCTTCAGGGGTTATTTCCACGTCCGGAGGTGTGAGCCTGTCCGCCTCACAGATAAATTGTTTAAAAGAACAGGCCCAGTCCGGGCAATCGTTTTCCGGCTCTGTATATATCCACAATTCCACAAATTGGGATAATTCCTGCCTGATTTCTTCCAGCCGGTCCACAAATTCCGGTCCGAAAATAAAAATCTTGGCTTCTGCGGTTACGGTGCACAAACGGATTTTGTCTGATTCAAACCTGAAATTCAGGGGAACGATCCAGGCCCCGGTATATAATACACCGAAATAGATGGGCAGCCATTCGAGGCAATTGGTCATCAGCTGGACCACTTTATCCCCTTTTTTAACGCCCTTTGCCTGCAGGGCATTGGCTGTCTGAACGCTTTGCCCGTAAAAGTCGGACCAGGTGATTTGTGTTCGCCGGCCTGTGGCCGGGGTTCGTTCAATTAATGCTGCTTTTTCCGGATAAAGAGCGTTGTTCTGCCGGAGGATATCAGTAATTATCATGTATAAATGAGTTTAAATAATTTTTTAAAGTTAATTTACCCTGTAAATAAAAATCCTGCCGGGTCAATATAGATTACGGCAGGATTATATTCAACATCAAAAGCCCCTCCTCAATCAGCAATTATAATTCGGGGCGGGACCTATCGAGCATTGTTATTTATCTTTTTTGACCTCTTCAAAATCCGCATCAACTACATCATCATCGTCACTGGTAGATCCGGCATTCGTACCGGCGGCTTGTCCGGCCTGGCTGTCTGTCTGCGCCTGCTGGTACATGACTTCGGCCAGCTTGTGGGAGGCCTGGGACAGGGTTTCGATTTTGGCCTTGATATCCTCAAGGTTGTCGGAGTCTTTGGCCTGCTTCAGCGCCTCGGCCGCGTCCTCAATGGATTTTCTGGTGGCTTCATCGACTTTGCTCCCGTGTTCTTTCAGGGTTTTTTTGGTTTGGTCCACCAAGGCTTCTGCCTGGTTTTTTGTATCCACCAGTTCTCGTTTCTTTTTATCTTCGTCAGCGTGCAGTTCAGCATCTTTAACCATGCGCTGGATTTCATCCTCGCTTAAGCCGGAGGCTGCGGTAATCTGGATGGACTGCTCCTTGCCTGTGGCCTTGTCTTTGGCAGATACATGAACAATACCGTTGGCATCAATGTCAAAAGTTACCTCAATCTGGGGAACGCCTCTGGGTGCAGGGGGGATGTCGGATAGTTCAAACTGACCCAAGGTCTTATTGTCTGCGGCCATCTGTCGTTCGCCCTGGAGTACGTGAATGGAGACGGCCGGCTGGTTGTCGGCTGCCGTGGAAAATACCTGGCTCTTTTTGGTGGGAACGGTAGTGTTCTTTTCGATCAGCCGGGTCATCACGCCGCCAAGGGTCTCAATGCCCAGGGAAAGGGGGGTGACATCCAGCAGAAGCACGTCGTTGACATCACCCTGGAGCACGCCGGCCTGGACTGCGGCACCCATGGCAACCACCTCATCCGGGTTAACACCCTTATGGGGTTTTTTGCCGAATATTTTTTCAACGCGTTCCTGAACCGCAGGCATACGGGTCATGCCGCCAACCAGAACCACCTCATCCACATCGCCGGGTTTCATGTGTGCGTCTTTCAGCGCTGTTTTACAGGGCATTTCCAGTTTGTCTAAGAGATCGGATACAAGGGACTCCAGTTTCGCTCTGGTCAGTTTAATATCCAGATGCTTGGGGCCGGATGCGTCCGCTGTAATAAAAGGCAGGTTAATGCTGGTTTCCGTGGAGGTTGATAACTCCATTTTTGCCTTTTCAGCAGCCTCTTTCAGCCGCTGAAGGGCCATTTTATCGTTTCTCAGGTCAATGCCCTGGTCTTTTTTGAACTCACTTGCCAGATAATCAATGATCCGCAGGTCAAAGTCTTCGCCGCCCAGGTGCGTATCACCGTGGGTGGATTTTACTTCAAAAACCCCGTCGCCGATTTCAAGGACAGAGACGTCGAATGTACCTCCGCCAAGGTCAAAAACAGCGATTTTTTCCTCACCTTTTTTATCTAGGCCATAGGCCAGGGACGCGGCTGTGGGTTCATTGATAATACGTTTGACTTCCAGGCCTGCGATTTTACCGGCATCCTTGGTTGCCTGACGCTGGCTGTCGTTAAAGTAGGCCGGGACAGTAATAACGGCCTCGGTTACGGCCTCTCCAAGGTAATCCTCGGCAGTTTTCTTGATATTGGCAAGAATAAACGAGGAAATTTCGGCAGGGCTGTACTGCTTGCCCCTGATGTTGATCCGAGTATCGCCGTTGGCGGCTGCCTCTATTATATATGGCAGTATGGGAATGTCATTCTGGACTTCCTTTGAGTTGAATTTCCTGCCGATGAGACGTTTTACACCGAAAATTGTATTTTCCGGGTTTGTTACGGCCTGGCGCTTGGCAGTCTGGCCTACAATACGCTCCCCGCTTTCAGTGACAGCCACAATGGACGGTGTTGTTCTGCCGCCTTCGGCATTGGTAATAATTTTTACCTCTCCACCGGGTTCCATAACCGCGACACATGAATTGGTTGTGCCAAGGTCGATTCCAATAATTTTACCCATAACAATTCCTTTCTAAATATCTTTATTCTTCTTCAGTAGGTTCTTGAGTCTGCGTTTCAACTCTTTTTGAGACAACCACCATGGCTGGTCTGAGCAGTCTGTCATGCAGCAGATATCCTTTTTGCAGGACATCGGTGACGGTATTGTCCGGAACATCATTATTCTGTGCATGGGTGACGGCCTGATGAAAATTGGGGTCAAAGGGTTGATTTTCTGCCTCAACCGGCTTTACGCTGAAGGATTCAAACAGCTTGAGGAGTTCTTTGTGCGTCAGTTTTACGCCTTCAAGCAGGCTGGTTTCCTCCACGGCATCCGTTGCCGAGCCAATGGCCCTCTCAAGGTTATCCACCACTGAGAGAAGCTGTCTAAAAACGGTTTCATTGGCAAATTTCTTGAAATCATCAATTTCTCTTTGCTTGCGTTTCTTGAAATTTTCAAATTCAGCAGATAATCTGAGCACCTTATCTTTTTCCGCATTTAATTGATCTTCAACCCCTTTGTGATCATCCTTTCCTTCCGGGTTATTTCCTTCATCGGAATTTTTTTGCTCGTCTGTCTCAGGAGTATCCGGGGAATCTGTTTTTTCCTCTTTCCCGTCAGCTTTGTTTTTATTCTCTTTGAGTACCAATGTATTTGCTCCAAAATCCCTTATTTTAAGTGTTTAAAAGTTAATTGAATGATAAATTATGGCTGAAAAATAAGTCTGTTTGAAAACATGTCAAGATATAAAAGGGAGGTAAAAAAAGAAAACCCGGCTGACCAAATAGGACGGATAATTGCGTGACCGGGATCGATCCACGACACTGAAGGTATCACTTATCGCTGCTTCCTTCCGGACCTGACGAGGTTCATGGCCTTCGGTTACGAGGCGACCGATCAGAATTATCCGCCCGACTTGATCAGTCGGGAAGTTTTATTTTATACGTGGTTTTAAATTAAAATTCAAGGTGAAAATAAATGTGAAATTTTTAATTGGTTTTAAATTTGAAGATAATTTTTGGATTTGAACAAAAATAGATTTTAAGTTAGTATGTAAATTTAAGTCAACTTCGTCATTTTAAAAGGAGAGAAAGATGAGTGAAATAGTCAATAGCGCGGACCAGACTATAGTGAAGCCCGGCGAAGATGTGGTGGCGTCCATGGCTGAAGCTTTTAAGGGGGAACTGCTTTCCGCCGTCGATTCCTCCCAGGGTACTTTGGTTATTGATCTTGACGGCGTGAACATGGTCGATTCCGTTGGTATTGGCGTGATTATTGCTGCCCATAATTCCCTGAGCCATTCCAATCGTAAGTTAAAGGTCATCAATGTTGCACAGGATATTTACGGTCTATTTTCAACCATGAGGCTGAACCGCCGTTTTACCGTGGAAGCGGCTTAATAGTCTCAAAGGCAGGATAGCTCAATGCGTTTTTTTTTGATCCCTTTTCTGGTTTCTCTCATGGCTGTATTGACTGCCTGTAACAGCGAGGACGACAATTACTCCGGTGTCGGTAAGCTCATCGCTGATAGAAATAAGATGCGCTATCAGCTGGCTGAAGAAACAGGAAACAATAAAGGCAAAACAGAAGCATCGAATCAAAGCATTGATTCTGTCTCCAAAGATGCTTCAGAGAGGCTTGCCCGTAAAAAAGAATTATTAACGAACGGATTGGATGAAAAACAAATCGTTATCGTTGACTCCTCCTCCGGAGAACCCCTTGGTCAAGGGGTTGCTTATGTAAACCAAAAAGGCGAAATTATAAAAATTAAATTATCCAATTAATAAATGCGGATGTTTCTGTATTGGTCAGACCTGCGTCAGCTTCTTTCCGAGGTTTTCGATTCCGGTGTTGGCTTCACAACTGCTTTCAACAATTTTTTTTTCAAACATGTCAAGGTCTTCGATGGCTATCCCCAGATCATTGAGCCGGTGTTCCTTATTCACGCCGTTGGTATAAATTCTCTTGTTTTGAACCTAAATGTCTGACATTAAATAGGGGCCGGATTTTAACCGTCTCAAATCATAGGAGTGTGCTTATGCTGTCAGAACTTTTCAGTCCCATCCGAATCCAGCACATGGAAGTGAAAAATCGGCTGCTTATGTCGGCCATGAGTATTAATTTCGGCGTGGATGAGAATTGCCATGTCACGGACCAGCTTACGGAATACTTCGCGACCCGGGCCAAAGGCGGTGTCGGCATGATACTTGTGGGCGGTGGCGGGGTTCACCCCAGCGGCCAGGAACTGCCGGATCTTCCCCAGATGTATGAAGATTCTTGTATTCCTTCCCTGAAAAGAATGGTGAACCGGATTAAGGAATATGATGTCTGTTTCGGGGTTCAGTTGCTTCACGGCGGCCGGCAGTCCTATCTGCCGGAAAAAGTGGCACCTTCGGCTATACCGGCGCCTGCCGTGGTTAAGGGCCCCGTTCGTGCCCTGGAAATAGAGGAGATAAAAAACCTTGCCATTTGCTTTGGACAGGCGGCCCGGCGGTGTCGGGAGGCCGGGTTTGATTTTATAGAATTGCACGGTGCCCATGGATATCTGATCAACCAGTTCCTGGCACCAAATTCCAATATCCGCACCGATCAATATGGCGGCAGTTTCGAGAATCGCACCCGATTTTTGTTTGAGGTGATTGATGCGGTAAAGCATACCGCAGGTAAGGACTATCCTGTGGGAATCCGCATCAATGGCAACGATTATATTGAAAACGGGTGGGAACTTAAAGATACCCTGCGCATTGCCCCCCTCTTGGAAAAGGCCGGGGTGGCCTATATCCATGTGTCCGGCGGTGTTTATGGATCCACGGAGTTGACTATCCCGTCCATGTATACGCCCCAGGGGTGTTTTATTCATATGGCTGAGGCGGTCAAGCAGGTGGTCAATGTGCCTGTAATCACCGTAGGACGGATCAAGGACCCTGAGATGGCCAATGCCGTCATCAGGGATGGGAAAGCGGATATGGTGGCATTGGGACGTTCCATTATTGCAGATCCGGAATATCCGAATAAGGCCAAATCCGGAAAAGCCTCCCTTATCCGGCCCTGTGTGGGGTGCTGCCTGGGGTGTATCCATGCCGTGCTTGCCAAGGAACCAGGTTCCTGTGTGGTCAATCCCGATGTGGGTCGGGAATATAAACTGGCCCAAGAAAAGGCACCGGAAAAAAGTCAGAAAATTCTTGTGGCCGGGGCCGGGCCTTCCGGGCTTGCTGCCGCAAGGATGTTTGCCCAAAGGGGGCATGAGGTGAAAATATTGGAAAAAGGTTCCGAGCAGGGCGGTTTGTTGGCCCTGGCTGCCACTGCACCCGGCAGGGAGGAGTTGGGCGATATTTTACGGTTTTTTAGAAATGAGCTTGAGCGTCTTGGTGTGGCCGTGGATTACAATACTCCGTTGTCATCGGAAGTTCTTAACTTCTTTGATCCTGATCATGTGATTCTGGCCACGGGTTCCATGCCGGATATGCCCGTGATCAAGGGGCTGTTTAAAAGCAAGATGAAGCTTATCACCAGTGTGGATGTCTTCACCGATGCACACGCTGCCGGTGACAGGGTGATTGTGCTCGGCGGCGGGTTCACCGGACTGATCACGGCCCATAAATTGGGCGATATGGGAAAAGAGGTAGTGGTCCTGAACCGCAAAAAAAGTTTTGCCGAAGAGATGTCCTCCAATGACCGGTATTATCTGCGTGAACGCCTGAAGGCCTGCGGCGTAGTTTTATATAAGATGGTGACGGTTAAATCCTTTACCGATCATGGCGTAAGCTTTACATCCAAGGGAGAACCCGTAACCCTTGAAGGGTTTGATACTGTTGTCATTTCGGAAAAACATCAGCCGGTCAGGGATGCCAAACACTTGGAAAAACAAAGCCGGGCAAAATTCCATATGATCGGAGATGCCAAAACACCCAGGCATTTAATGTTTTGCGTTGCCGAGGCTGAAGAAGCGGGCCGGTCGATATGATTATTAATCATGGGCTGACCTGTTTTTTTTCACCGTGCTTCAGCCCATGGCTGTTATTTCCTGCACCGCGCCACTCAGGTTTTTGGATGAAATCTGCCTGATTTTTATCCCTGCGCTGGACAACACATATCCCGGGCCTTTGTGGGAAACATCCTCTTTGATTCCCGCATGGGTGATTTTTTGATCAACCAGCCACTCTGCCACACGGATTCCCTTTGCCGTGGAAACGGTGCAATAAGGATTGTGCATGAACTTTTGTGAATCAATGGTATGATTATCTGTGCGAAGGTGGAGTACGACAAAATACGGGGCTTCTCCGAAATGGGCGCTGATATGACCGCTTTTATCCGACAGGGGCAACGCCCAAATATCATGGGTCCGAACTTTGGGTTCATAATGAATGGTTATTTTCTCGATATTCGGAATCTGAGCTATAATCCGATTTTCGATTGCCTCACTGATTTTGTGTGCCGCTTCAAGATCGCTGATATTTAAAATGATCTCTGCCTGGATAAACCGATATCGCCCGGCATTGCGTCCGATCAGAGATTTGATCTCATCCACAGCCGGTTCTTCACGGATCAGGCTGCGTATTTTTTCCAGGGTGGGAAAATCAATAGATGCATCCAGAAGGACCCGCATGCCGTCAGACAAAAGGGCCCCTCCGGTTTTTGCAATGAAAAGAATAATCAATGCTGCGCCAAGTCGGTCAATGGATATTCCCATAATCTCGGTCTGCAGATCAAAATAGCTGAACAGGACAGATACCAGGACCACAATGGATGACAGGACATCCACCTGGCGATGGCGGCCTTCAGCAATAAGGACCGGAGACCGGGTCTTTTTTCCGACGCGGAGGGCATATTGTCCAAACAGGAATATTGAAAGGCTGCTGCCGGCCAAAAGATAAATGGAAATCGGCGTGATTTTCACAAGGCTGTCGCTCGCAGAGAAGATCTGTTTAACGATTTCATAGCCGGCAATAAAAATAAAAAGGGAAATGGCTACCGAAGCTACATTTTCGAGTTTGTAAAGCCCAAGGGGAAAGGACCGGGTTTTGCGGGTAGAGAGCTTGATGCCGCCGTAAATAACCAAAGATGCCACGGCATCTGTTCCAGAATCAATGGCACTGGCTGTAATGGCTAAGCTACCGGTAAGAATAGCAAGGGGTACCTTTACAAGCGTTAAAATTAGGTTCAGTAAAAATGCCAGGCCTGCAATTTTAAATATTTGACGAGTTTCTAAGGTTTTATCCATGACTGGTTCTATGTTTACAGCGTCTCAATCAGTTTTGTACCTTTATGCTATCATTAATATTGCGTAAAAGCCAAAATTAAAAATCAGGGCGCCCGATAATAGCCAAACCTGCTGTCCTATGGAATTTATGGATGATGCTTTTCTTAAGATATACCTCCGGTGGATTTAATTGGAAATCAAACGTATTTTTTATTTCCAGGATAGAGTGAAGATGATAAATTGCATCGCAATGATATCTCACCCGCAATTTTTTAACTGATATTAAGGCCGAATCATGGAACGAATTCTGATTATCATGGCATCCGGTGCTTTGGGCTCCCTGTTTTTTTTCTGGTTTTCCCATAGCGTGAAGAAAAAGGCGTCCGTCAGGCAGTTTATTGAATCCCATTTGTGGCTGATGCATCCCAACGCCATCTGCTACTGGCGTACAGGTCTTGCTTTCTTGGGTTTCTTTTTCTATTTTTTTTCGCCCTATCAATCTTTGGCCATCTTTATTTTCACATTTGCTGCTATTCTTGACGGGGTTGACGGGGTTGTGGCAAGGGGGTGCAATCTGGTGTCCCGGTTGGGAGAGTGGCTGGACCCCATGTGCGACAAACTCACCTATCTGCCCCCCCTGGTGGGATTTGCTTATACGCCCAATTCATTCACAGGCGTGCCTATTCTTTCCCCTAAATTGATCTGGATTCTTGTGGCGATTGAACTGGTGGGACAATTTTTTGTCCGCAGGATGCTGGCCTGGCTCAAGGTGTCCGGGGCGGCCAACAACTTCGGGAAAATCAAGGCCATTATCTGCTTTGCCCTGGTGATTCTTTGCGCCCTGATGGATGCCAATCCCGGAATGCTGAACATTGGTGACGGGGTCCTTTGGTCCTGCATCGTACTTTCTGCGGCATCCATGATTTTTAAATTTGTTCCCAATCGGCTTTATGCCGATATTCTGTCCATGCTCAATTTCATGTGCGGTGTCACCAGCCTGATTCTGACCTATCATCATTTTTATGCCTGGGCCATCTGCGTCATCATTATGGGCCAGCTTTTTGACCTGTTTGACGGGCGCATGGCACTCAAACACGGGGGTACCAAGTACGGTCCCTGGTTGGACGATATTGCTGATTTTGTCAGCTTCGGCCTGGCCCCGGCCTATATGGTGATCATGAGGGGCGGAACCTTTGCCCTGTTTTTTGCCGTGATTTATGTGGTGGGTGTCGCATTCCGTCTGGTGCGCTTTGTCACCAAGGATAAAGGCCGCACGGATCTGCCGGCCGGTATTTTTAACGGATTTCCAAGTCCGGCCGGCGCCCTGATCGTTTTAGGGACCTCCCTTGTGTCCGGTCCCATACTGCTCTGGTTTTTTACTGCGGTGTCCACGGTCTTGATGGTCAGCAATATCCGGTTTGCCCATTTGGGCCGGGTGATTCTCAAACAGATCCCCAAACCCATTTTTTTCCTGATTTCTGCGACCATAATTGTGATTTTAGCCTATATCCTAAAAACTAAAAATACCCAGATATTTGGATATCTTATTCTGGCGTCCGTGGTTTTTTATCTGGCCGCCGGCAGGATTTGGGCGCAAAAGACCAATGTCCCGGGTACGCCCGGATAACCAAAATATTATTTTTTTCGGTGAAGGCGCTTTTTGGGCTGCTTGGAAAATTTGCTTAATTCCCGGTTCTGGCGCGATGGGGCTTTGGTTCCGTGTTCTTTTTTCCGGGTGACGATTTGTTTTTGCTTCTCTTTTGCCTGGGGATCTTTTTCCACAAACACGGGCACCATGGCAAACGGATCCATACCGGTATAATACATCAAGGTGGAAAAGGTGGATGGTGTGGGCGTAAATATCTGGACCTGTTCCGGTGTTATGTGAAGCTGGTTTCGGGTAAATTCCTTAAGTTCATTCATTTCCCTTATGGAGCATCCGGGGTGGGCTGCTATCAGGTAATAGGTGAGGTATTGCTTTTTATTGAGCATTTTGCAGATGCTGTCAAACCGGTGTTTGAATGCAACAAGGCTCTCCACGCCCGGTTTCCCCATAAGCGCCAGCACGCGGGGCACACAATGCTCCGGTGCCAGTTTCATCTGACCGGAAACATGGGCGTCGATTACCTGTTTTAAGTATGCCTGGCCTTTTTGTTCGTCCATAAGGATCAGGTCGTGGCGAATGCCTGAGTTGAGAAACACCTTTTTGACGCCGGCAATGCGGCTGATTTCTTTGAGCAACGCCATCTGGGGGCCGTGATCCGGTGAAAGGGATGGGCAGGGTGTGGGGAACAGGCAGCGTCGGTGGGAACAGGCGCCTTTTTTTAATTTTTTTTCACACTCAAACCCGTACATGTTCGCGGTGGGACCACCCAGGTCAAATATATATCCTTTAAACTCTTTGTCCCGGGTCATTTTTTTTGCTTCGGCAATGATGGAATCCTTGCTGCGCCATCTGACCGTTCGACCCTGGTGGACGGTGATTGCGCAGAAATTGCACTCTCCGTAGCAGCCGTAATGGGTGGGAATGGAAAACCGGATGGTATCCATGGCCCGGACATGGCCCAAGGCCTGGTAATAGGGGTGAACATCTCGTTTAAAATTCAGATCGTGGATTTCATCCATCTCTTGGGTGGAGCTGAAAGGTGCCGGCGGGTTCAGAACAAGAAACCGGTCCCCATGGGCCTGACTTAAGGGTTGGGCAAGCATGGGGTCGGTATTGTCGTAAAAGGTTTTAAAACTTTGGAGATAAAGGCTTTTATCCCTGATGACCGCTTCATAGGAAGGCAGTGCTATGCCCTTGGGTGTTTTAGCGATATATCCCAGACCCCGAATCTGTGTGACAGGGTCTTGTGTCTCTTCCGGCATTGCTACTTGCCTGTTGTCTGTTTTCAGCTTGTCATCCAGGGCCCGGGCAAGTGCCACGATACCGGCATGGGCCATGCCGAACAAAAGATAATCTGCCTTGGCATCAAACAGGATGGACCGTCGTATTTTATTGGACCAGAAATCATAGTGGGCAATACGCCGCAGGCTTGCTTCAATACCGCCCAGTACAATGGGTACGGTTGGTTTAAAAAAGCGTCGCACAAGATTGGTGTATACAATGACTGCCCGGTCAGGCCGGCGGTTATTTTCGGAGCCAGGCGTGTAGTCATCTTGTTTGCGCCGTTTTTTTGATGCCGTGTAATTGGCCACCATGGAATCCACGGCTCCGCCGGTGATGCCCCAGAAGAGACGGGGTTCCCCCAGACGGGAGATATCCCTGTCGCTGTCCGTGTCCGGTTGGGCAATGATGCCCACGGTAAAGCCCTTTGATTCCAGAACCCGGCCGATCAGGCTGACCCCAATGAACGGGGAGTCGATGTATGTATCGCCGGTGACAAGAATCACGTCAAGCCGATCAACGCCTCGGTCCTCAAGTTCTTTTCGGGTGGTGGGTAAAAACATAATCAGCGTTTTCGCTTCGGCCCCGGTGTCTGTTCCATCCGGGCCATTGAGAAAATAATTCCCACCAGACTGAGCAGGGCGAAAATGATAAAGGCCGTGTGCATGGTGTTGAGAAAAGCCGGGGCTGTGGCCGTGCTGACTTCAGCATCACCCATGAACATACTTAACAGCAAGGTAGTGATGGTCATGGCCGTGAGCATGCCGATGCTGCGCATGGTGGCCACAAGGCTGGAGGCAATGCCGTAATGTATTGACCTCACAGATCCCATGACCGTGGTCATGTTGGGTGTGGAAAATGCAGCAAATCCCAGACCCATGATAACCAGCACCACCACCACCTGCCGGATTCCTGCATCCTGTTCGAGAAAGGCTGCACACCCAAGCCCTGCGGCGCAGATGACCATACCGGCCGTGGATAATTTGGCCGGTGAAATCTTGTCTGAAAGCGTGCCTGACAAAGGTGACAGAACCGCTTGAATTATTGGTTGGACAACGAGCACAAAACCTGTAGCCTGGGCAGACATGCCTTTGACCACTTGAAGGTATAAAGAGAAAAAAAATGTGAGCCCAAAAGAGGCGGCATAGTTGATCCCTGTGGCAATGTTGCTGAAGGCCAGGACCCGGTTTCCCAACAGCAGGCGGATATCCAGGATGGGAGAGGGGTGCCTGTATTCAAAGATTGCAAAACCCGCCATACACAAGATACCTGCCGCCATCAGGCCTGGTGCCCAGGCATCGCTTTTAAGGTGGGATACCCCGACGATCAGACAAGAGATCGCTGCCATATAAATGAGGCTGCCCACCCGGTCAAAGGATTCGCCTTCAGCACCTTTCCATTCCCCCTTAAGCCGGGTCAGGGTCAAAATCAGGGCTGCCATGGCAAGGGGTACAGAAGCAAAAAAAATCCACTGCCAGCCCAGCCATGCGATCATGAATCCGGCCAGGGATGGACCGGCGGACAGTCCTAAATAGACACAGGCCACAATAATACCCATGGCTTTGCCTCGTTTTTCCGTTGGTACCACAGAAGAAAGAATGGCCACGGAAGTGGAGACCGTACACGACACGCCAATGCCCTGCAGAAAACGAATGGCAATGAAAATGCCGATGGAGGGAGAAAAGGGCAGCAGGATCGTGGCAAGGGCAAACAAGCCCACGCCTGACACAAATATTTTTTTTCTTCCGGTGATGTCGGCCAGGCGGCCGACGGGAAGAAGAAACAGGGTGACGGCCAGCATATAAACCATTTCCACCAGGGCCAGAGAAACTGCACTGGCACCGTAAAACCGGCCAATGGTGGGAAGGGCCACGCCAACCGCAGACATCATGAACGGTGCCAGAAACTGGACTACGGAGACAATAAATATGGTGTGGCTGGTGGAGATTCGGGGTCCGGGCCTGTTTTTGCTGCTGTTAATGTCTCCCTCCCGGTACTGTCAATGTTATTGATTTATCAATTATTGATCCGTCAATATAAGAAACGGGCTCAGGAAGTCAAGGACGTATGACTCCCCACAGCAATTCTAATTTTTTTCTCGCACAAAGCCTCAAAGGCACAAAGGGTCATAAAATCAAATAAACGCTTTGTGTCTTTGGTGCGAGTTTTTTAACTAAAAAGATTCATAATAATTTTGCGATTTTTTCGCTTCCCTGACCAGGGAGATTTCTACACGCCGGTTGGCTTCCCTGCCCAGAAAATGGGTGTTGTCCCCAATGGGCCGGTACTGGCCAAATCCTTCGATATTGATTCGTTCCGGGGCCACCCGGCAGTCAATTAAGAATTCGGCAACACTCATGGCTCTTGCAGCCGACAGCTCCCAGTTGGAGGGGAACTGGGCAGTATGAATGGGGGTATTGTCCGTATGACCGGCAACAATGATTCTGTATCCGGGTTCCGTGATAAAAAATACGGCCATATCCTTTAATGCCGGTTTGATATAGTCCAGCAGTTTGGCCTGGCCGGAAAGAAAACTGATCTCTTCGCCCAGGGTCAGAACGAGCCTGTTATTTGCGACTTTAATCGAGTAATTTGAAATATCGGATTTTTCCATGACCTGGTGCAGCCGGTCTTCAATGGTCAGAAGATCCAGTTCGGATTCGTGAGCTTTTTTCGCTGGTTTGGCCGGTGCCTTAACGGTCTCAACGGTCTGGGCTGCCAGGCTGGGATCATGTTTAGTTTCTACGGCTTGGAGCTTATGTGTCTGGTTGCTGTAAAGCATGATAAAAAAAGCCAGGACCAGGGTCATGATATCCAGCATGGTCCACAGACTGGAATCTTCGGGTTCATCTCCCTCCAGAAGGCTTTGGCGTTTCAATCGCAGCCGTTTTAATTCCGAGATTTCAAGCTCAGATATGAGATTTTCCGGTATTATCATGGATATCAGCCTGTCATGGGTTCTTGTTTTTTAGGATGGGTTGAAGCCGGGGCAGTCTCATGGGGGGTGCCTGGGATTTTGTCTCCACGGTCCAGTCCTCCTGGAAATAATCGCCAATACAGTATCTTAAACGATACCCGATGGCCTTGGCATTGGTTTTGTCCGCAATATCCAGAATCCCTTCAATGATCAATGCCAGTTCCATGGCGTCATGTTTGGTTTTTTCAGCCAGTTTCTTTGCAATGGGAAGAAAAATGACGTTGGCATACAGCAATCCGTAAAATGTGGTTAAAAGTGCTGTGGCCACACCTTTTCCGATCAGTTCCGGTGAGCCCATATTGCTCAGTACGTTGATCAGGCCGATGATGGTGCCCACAAAACCGAACACCGGCATCAGCTTGATAAAGGTATTGATCAAATCAGCCTGGGAGCGCCGGGCCTGCAGGAAATTGTCGTATCTTCGCTCAAGGGTTTTAAAAATCGTATATCTGTCAAACCCGTCCGCAATCATTTCAATGCCCATTTTCAGGAATGGATTGTCAATGTTTTTGGATTTTTCATCCAGTACAAGTTTTCCGTCCCGCCGCCGGATGGCTGCCAGCACTTCAATCTGTTTTATGAGTCCGTTCAGATCGGTCTTCTCTCCGGAAAATGCTTTGCGGACATTGAGGAAGAGATCTGAAAACAGCCGCAAGGGATACGACACCAGGGCGCAGAAAAATGCCCCGCTAAGGATGATCAAGTTGCTTTTAATATTCAAAACAATGGACGATAGTTCGGATACGGTTCCTGACAGCAGTATAAAAATGATAATACCTGCGGCCGGAAAAATTTTCTGGAGCATGGGTTTCTCCCTGTCAAATAGTAAAAAACAGCCTGCACAACTATATTACAAGCATAAACCATCAAGCATAAACCATGCCTTTCAAAATTATATTAAATTTTACAACATGTTAACGATTTTCAGACAAAGAGAGAGGAATAATTTTCCCGTTCAGGCAACTGTTTTCTTCCGAGAGGTGCATTCCCATTTTTACATTTCGACAGAAGAAACAAAAAAAATAGTGTTTGGACCCAAAGCGATCCATCTGCGGCGTTGCATAAAAATTTGCATCTGAGCAAATTTGGGTCCAAACACAGATTTTGGTTCAGGTACAAATCAAGAATTTAAAATTTAACCCATAGATAGAATGGCGTCGCCCAGGGCTTTGCCGCCGTCATCGTCATCTTGTTTAGGTTCATTGAACATACAGGTTAAAATAAGCACGTCTTCATTTCTTTCAGTTGTGACTTTATATGGCTGTTTGTGAAAAAGCCTGATCATACTTTTGTTATGCGGAGCAATATAGGCGATCAGTCCTTTAATACCGTTGTCAATGGCCGCCTGATTGATTTTTTTCTGTAAGATAGAGGCAATTCCCATGCCCTGGTATTCTTTTGATACGGAATAGGCAACTTCAGCCATGTTAATGATGGTGTTTCTGAAATATTCGCCCACGGCAATAACTTTTTCAAATCCCAGTTCGCCTATCGTAGCCACGATGGTCTGGTCATTGATATAATCAATGTCATAGGTGGTTTCAATTTGATCATAGGCAAAACTTTTTTTCTCATGAAAGAATCTGGAAATGATATCTCCACGATTCATGGTGTAATAATGCTCCTGGATAAAGCGCTCATCCACCGGCTTTGCCGGTCTGAAGGTAATGGGAATATTTTTTATAATAATGGTTTCCTCATATTTAAACGGATAGACTCCTTTATTGGCCTGATTAAATTTGCGTTTACTGTCAACCAGACCCATTTCTTTGGCTTTGGCAAACAATTCATCCCTGAAATCCGGATGGGCAATGGAGACTAAAGCCATAACCCGTTCCTGAAGTGTTTTGCCAAAAAGATTCACCAGCCCGTATTCTGTAGCCACAAACTGGACATCTCCCCTTGGCACCACCACGGCGTGTTCTGTTAAAAGGGGCACTATCCGGCTTTTTTGCCCTTGATCCATGGTAGATGTCATCACAAAGATGGATTTTCCTTCTTCGGACATAGCTGCCCCACGGGTGAAATCAAGCAGACCATTAATCCCTGTGTAATTATTCAACGGCAGGGCATCGGCTGCGACCTGGCCGCTAAGATCAATAGCCATGGCTGTGTTCAGGGTTACCATTTTATTGTGGCGACCGATGATTCCCGGATTATTGATATAATCTGAGGGGTAAAATTCAATGGAGGGATTATCGTCAAGAAATTCATAAAGCTGAGTGGAGCCTACGGCTGCGCCGGCAACAAGCTTTCCGTTATTAAATCCTTTCTTTTTATTCGTAATCACCCCCATGGAGAAAAGGTGCATGATTGCATCTGACAGATATTGTGAATGAACCCCAATATCATTTTTATTTGACAGAGCCATTTTAATTATTTCAGTAGTTAAGCCAAGACTTGTCTGGATGGTTGAACCGTCTTTGATGAGACGTGAAATAAGTTTGGCAATAGCAATGCCTGACTCATGTTCAGGGATCGGTTGGATGGTTAAAAGCGGGTCCTCATGTTCCACAATAAAATCAACATCGTTAACATGGATAAAGCTTCTGCCCAGAACCCGGGGCATTTTGGGGTTAATCTGGCATATGACAATATCAGCAGTTTCGCAGGCCGAAAGATTAATGTCCACGGAAATCCCAAGACTCATCCATCCAAAGTCATCAGGCGGCGTGGCCTGGATCAGGGCCGCATTCAACGGCATGAGTCCGGATTTGAACAGGTGCGGGATCTGGGATAGGTTTATAGGCGTAATAAACCGTTGATTTTTTTTTATAATGTTGCAACCGCAGGAACCTAAATAAAAGGACCTGATTTTGAACTGATGTGATGGGGACTCATTAGCGATAAGCGTCAACGGTCCATTTTCAATGCTGAGCAGACGCACGATTTCAAGATCGGTGAATCTTGTGGAGATTTCGGATAACTCTTGAACAAGGTGCTGGGGTTCAGCACAGGATGAGCCTATAAAGATGCGTTGACCAGGCCGGATATGTTTCAGGGCCTCTTGGGCACTGCAACGTTTATCTATGTAGGAATCTGCCCAGTAAGTGGATTTTGTCATTATCAACCTCCTCCGTGTTTATTGTCTGTTTGAAAACGGTTTTTATATTCCTTAGACACAATGATCAAGTTTTTGTTAATTTGCCCAACTTCGGCGTTGGAAAAAATTTGAACAAATTCCCTAAAAACTTGATCATTGTGTTAGCTTTTTTTTTAATCAGAATCACTTTGGAGGTTCCTGCCGTGTTTTGATCCCGGTTTATGGACCCTCTTGATCACAAATTGAACTGTCCGCAGGTTTCAGGTTGGTAATGAATCTGTATGAATTTCATTTTTTTTAGCCCGGAGGGGGCAACCCATTCTATGAACTCCCCCACTTTATGCCCAAGGATTGCAACACCTATGGGAGCCAGGATCGAAATTTTGTTCCCTTTGATATCTGCATCCTCCGGAAAAACCAAAGTATAAGTCTTTTTCTCATTAGTGACCTCATTTTCAACTGTGAAGGTCGAATTCATTGTAATAATATTATTCGGAATAAATTCAGGTGGCACAACAATACAATTGGATATCTTTTTTTGCAAAAGCTCTAAGTTTTTTTCATCAAAACCGCTACGGTGCCAGCACATATCCAAAAGGCTTTCCAGACGATCTAAATCAAACTCCGTTATCAATAGTTCTTTTTCCATGTCAATTTCCTTGCATTATACGCTATTTTTTAAGTAACTAAAAAGGTTTTCTTGTAATTTTAATTGTTTATAAAATTGGGTTCAGCCCCAGCTGAATGGGACGCTGTTGATTTAAATGCTTCATTAATTATCATTATTCGTCTGGCACCTTCCTTTGCCCTAAAACGCTAAGTGCGTGCCAATCAAACCGTTGCAGCAAACTTTTGAATCTGTTCATATGTAATGTCCAACACATCATGGAAAATCGGCGGTACCGGCGAAGACAATAATGCCGATACTTCGTGGTTCGCCTCATTGATGAACACGCGGACAAGGTTCTTGTTGAGCTCTTTGTTCTCCATTATCACCGGAAGCAGCGTTGATAAAACCTCGGTGGCCATAATGCGGATGTTATAGTAAAGATCATCCCGTTTAATCAGTTGAACGATCTGATTTACCATCTCAATGGAAGGTTTTCTTAATGTCACGGCAGCTTCAACAGCAGCTTCACGCAGCCGCCAATTTTTGTCATAGCGAAGCAGCCGGATCAGTTCCTCCTGATGATCGTCCAGGGTTGCCGAATCTCTCAGAAGGTGCAGCGTATCCAGCGTACTACCCCAGTCGATTAGATTTCCAAAAATGTGATCTTTCATCATCCCTCCAGTTAAAAAACAGACTGACTATCAGCCTCCCGGATTTTTTTGTATTAACGGCCATAGGCCGACCTGGTCTATCAGCACCAAGATTCAACTCACAACGAAGCATCAAAGTAATTCAATTAATTATTTTAGCTTTCATATAAAAACGCTGCTTACTGTTCTGATTATGGTAAGAGCAAAGAGTGTACCAAAATTTGGATTCTATGTAACATTTTGAAATAAAAAGATTTTTTTATTGATATGAATATTGAAAACTGTTGCATGGGTGTCGCAGAATGCAACACCGATGCATATTGCACCCAAAGGTGTGTAGTTGACTTTAGATGAGTGGGCTTTCTTTCATTAGCGGGGATTGACCTGATAATTTTATTAATTTCCAACGGGGATCGAACCAACGTTGGGATAATCATTGAATTTTGAATCGTTTCATAATCCGATAAAGTGTAGAACGATTGATACCCAGAATTTTTGAGGCCTCGGTTTTATTACCTCCGGTCGATTCCAGCACTTCCTCAATGTGCGTTCTGTTCATCTGATCCAATGAATTGATATTCCTGCGAGGGGTTCTTGAAACAGCGTGTCTGAAAATGCTGGGCAGGCTTGCTACTGTTAACTCAGGGCTTTCTTCGAATAAAGTGGCTCTTTCTATAATATTTTCTAACTCTCTCACATTTCCGGGCCAATTGTATTTTTCCATTAATTTTAAGGCATCGTAGGATATTTCCTCAATCTGTTTATTGTTCTGGGCAGCATAACGTCTCAAAAAATAAAAGCCCAGCAGCGCAATGTCATCAATGCGTTCACGCAATGGCGGTAAACTGATGGTGACAACATTAAGTCTATAGTACAAATCTTCTCTGAAGCGCCCTTTTTCAACCATATCCTCAAGATTTCTATTCGTGGCAGCGATAATTCGAACCTGAACGATCTTCCGTTTAAATGATCCTACCGGTCGGATTTCTCCACTCTCAATGGCTCTTAGAAGGGTTTGTTGAAGCCCTTTGCCAATATCCCCGATTTCATCAAGGAACAAGGTGCCTCCGTCGGCAGCTTCAAAAAAGCCCTGCTTATCCGATATCGCTCCGGTATATGCACCTTTAACGTGTCCGAATAATTCACTGTTCATCAAATTTTCATTGATTGCGGCACAATTAACCGGGACATAGGGTTTTGCCGCCCTGTCTCCATTATAATGTATGGCTTTTGCCACCAGTTCTTTTCCGGTACCGGTTTCGCCACGAATCAGTACCGTGCTTCTGGAATCTTTTACATGGTGGATAGTTTTAAAAACCTCCATCATTGAGGGGCTGTTCCCTATGATATTATCAAAGGTATACTTTTGTTTTAACTGACGTTTTAAATGGATATTATCAATGAGCAGGGATTTCTTCTCCAACGTCTTTTTGACTACAACTTTAAATTCTTCCATATCAAAGGGTTTCAAAATATAATCTTCAGCGCCTTGTTTCATGGCAGAAACTGCTGTATCTACTGTGCCATATGCCGTGATCATGATAAACATGATACCGGCATCGTATTGTTTTGCTGCTTTTAAAACCTGCTTACCGTCAATGCCGGGCAATTTTAAATCTGAAATCACCAAATCAAATGAATGTTGCTTGATCTGTTTCAGGGCTTGTTCTCCCGACGTTGTGGAATATACCTCGTACCCCATTTTTTTAATGACATGCATTAAGCCTTTGTTTAAATTCACATCATCTTCTACGATTAATATTTTAAACGGAATTACACTCATATCTTCCTAATCCCCAGTTGGAAGTTCAAGGGTAAAATTTGTCCCGGGTTTGCTCGCATCGTCCCGGGTTGAACTGACCACCTTTAAATCACCGCCCAGTTTCCTTGCCATTTCATAACTGATAAAAAGTCCCAAACCCGTTCCCTCCCCCGGTTTTTTGGTTGAATAAAACGGATTAAATATATTTGACATATCTTCCCGGCAGATGCCTATACCGGAATCTGTCACCTCAATTTTTACCAGTTTCAAGACTGGAATATAGCGGGTACTCAATGTAAGAATGCCGCCATCAGGCATGGACTCAATGGCGTTTGCCACAAGATTCGTAACGATCGACTGCAGGGTGCTGGGATCTGCCAGAACATCGGGTATATCAGGCATTAAAGTCATTTCAACATGAATATTTTTTGCGTCACAGTGAGGAATAGTGATTTCCATCAATTTTGTCAGAAGATTATTGCAATTGACTGTTTGCAGGTCACTTTGTGTGTGTCTTGAGAAATACAAAAGATTTTTTATGACACTGCTGCCATGCTTAATTTCATCAATTACAGTTAACAAATGCTGAGATATGCTCTCCTTGTCAAAAGGTTGCTCTTCCATCTCTTCAAGGGCAATTTGCGTATAAAGCAACGCATTTGCCAAAGGCGTGTTCAATTCATGGGCAAGGCCGGAGGTTAGAAGACCCATAGCTGCTAATTTTTCTTTCTGAATCGCCTGAAATTCCATTTGCTTTTCACGCTGATATTTTTCCTTGACCATATTTGCAATGGACGTTGATATAAAAAAAGCCAAAACTAAAACAAGCCCACCGGTTATGAGGGCATAAAAAAATGCTTTTTTTTCCAGCGTCTTGATACTATCCAGTATCTCTACCATGTCCTGATCTGCCATTACGATCCAGCCAAACGGATCGACATGCTGTCTGGCCTGCAGAACAGATTTACCCCGATAGTCAATGGCCTGATATGCAGCCAAATTACCTTCGGGCAATTGTTTTTTCAATGAAATCTTGGTTTCAAGGGTTTTGGCGCCAAATCGGGATGCGGATAAAAACAATCCTTCGTTGTTAACCAAATAGACTTCACCGGTAGCCTCCATATTATTGTCTCTGAGCAATACACTTATCGCTGTGAAATCGACCAGGCAATATAAAAAATACCTATCTTTTGTGGCTCTACCCGATGACAGGGGTTTGGACAGCATTAATACAGGGATATAATTATCATTTTTAGTAATATTGAATAGTTTTGACATGTTTATTCCCTGCCAGGATAGTGTCTCGCATGCCGACATCTCTAAAATTTTTGAATCAATCTTTCCTTCTCCTGTACTCAAGACGAGTTGCCCGGATTGAGTCATGATGAAAAAGTCTACATAGGGTCTATGCTGATCATTGGCTATTTGACCAATATGATCGTTGAAATTTATTTTTGAAATATTCCAAATACTACTGATCAGACGAATATCATTCACCCGCCCTATCATGAACAGTTTAATGGCTTCAGCGTTTCTTTTCGCCTGATTGGCTAAATAGGACGCCGCTTTCTCTTCAATCATCTGCTTGCCTTTGGAAAACCCATTAAACCCAAAAAATACCAGCGGTACCAATCCAATTAACATAAAGACAGAAATCAGAAGCAAACGAAATTTCTGAAAATACGACTCTGTAAATTTTGTATCGATAGCGTTACCACCATTGCTTTGCAGTATTAAATTTATATCACTAAAAGTACTTTTATCATGCAAAAGCGTAATACCCAAGATAAGGATGACATGAAACAACCTGGTATTTTCGATAAGAAAGAGTCAGCATGATAATTTAAAGCAAAGGCAATAAATGTGAAAGAAAAAAACATGAAAGTCTTGAAACACACAGAGACGAACGAGTTTAAACCTGGAGCTATGAAAAGATTTTTTTTAGTTCAAACGTCAGAATTTTTCAAAATGGCCGAATTTGAACGTGAGTTGATACGGGAACCTACCAACGCCGGCCTAGTTGCGGGTCGTGCACGAGGTCGCAAGGGAGGACGGAAATTTTCGATGAGCAGAGCTCAGGTTCGCTTGGCACAGGCTGCTATGAAAGAGCGAGATACAAGCGTGGCTGATCTATGCAATGAACTGGCCACCACACGCGCTACCCTATATCGGTATGTTGGGCCAAACGGTGAACTCCGGGAACATGGCCGTCAAGTTCTCGGCGTAAATCCTTAACTCGGTTTTTTTGTTCCATTACTGCCCAAACCCCTTTTTGTGTGATAAAAAGAAAGTGTCGCTTTAGTGTTATGGTGATTTTATGCACTCAGGAAAAAAACAACGCTCGAATACTCTTAGAAAAATTGATAGGCTACAATAGCGACCAAACAACAAACGGGACGGGCATTCAAAAATCAGGGGAAAAATTATGTCAATTGTTTCCGCCACGCAGCTTAAAAAAACCTACAGTACCGGTGATATTGCGGTCAAAGCCATCCAAGGAGTTGATTTTACCATTGAACCGGCCTCCTTTGTCTCTTTCATCGGCCCATCAGGCAGCGGTAAATCCACCCTGCTGAACATGATCGGCTGCCTTGATCCACCAACGAGCGGCAGCCTACAGGTTGCCGGCCAGGAGATCACCCACTTCACCCGCCATCAGGCGGCTACTTTCAGGGGCGAGCATATCGGTTTTGTCTTTCAGGACTTTAACTTGATCCCCGTACTTACTGTTTTTGAAAATATTGAATACCCCTTGCAGATGGTCCAAAATTGGCCGAGACAAAAGCGCCAGGAACGGGTCGAAGAGATGTTGAAAGCTGTGGGGATGGAGGACCAGGGCCATAAATTTCCCAGCCAGATCTCAGGAGGCCAGAAACAACGCGTGGCAGTGGCCCGGGCTCTGGTGACAAATGCCAAGCTGGTGTTGGCCGACGAGCCCACAGCCAATCTTGACAGCAAAACAGCAAACCGCATTATTGCCCTGATGAAAGAGATGCGTGACGAGTTCGGCACCACCTTTATCTTTTCCACCCACGACCCGAAAGTTGTGGGAAACGCAGAAACTATTTTCACCATAGAAGACGGCAAACTGCTGCAAGACAGAGGAGGAAATAATGCTTAATATATTCAAACTTGCTATGCGCAATCTCCGACGTTACCAGCGGAGAACCTTGCTCACCTCTGTGCTGATCTCCCTGGGCGTGGTGGCGGTACTCCTCTTTATTTCCGTGTCCGGCTCGTTCAAAGCGTTGATGATAGGCCAGATCACAGACTCCATGCTGGGGCATCTGCAGGTCCACCAAAAGGGTTATCTCGCCTCAATCGACAGCCTGCCTTTAGACCGCAACCTGCAAGAAAAACAGATTGCCAAGGTTAAGGAAATTCTGGATCAAAATAGAGCAATTGAATCCTACTCCATGCGCATTAAACTTGGCGCCATGTTCAGTAATTTCACCGAAACCACCAACCTTCGCTTAAATGCCGTTAATCCTGAGCAGGAACTGCGAACCGTTCCCATGCTCACCGAGCGTATCATCAAGGGCAAAAAGGAAGGACTTCTTGCAAAAGGTGAAATCCTTGTACCGGAACTCATCGCCAAGGGTATGAATGTAAATATCGGCGACACCATTGTGCTGGTCGCAACCAACAAAGAAGGTTCGGTTAACGGTCAACCCTTTATTGTTCGCGGCGTGCTCGAAGGGATTTCAGGGCCGGGTGGTCGCGACGGCATCATCCACCTGCAAGACGCTAAAAGCCTGCTGCGAATTGAAGGCAATGAGATTAGCGAAATTGCCATCCGCCTGCAGGATATAAAATTCATGGACAGGATTTTTGCCGATCTGCAGGGGCAGTTGGGACCAATTAAAAACAAGATGGACAAACCTGTCTTTGAAGTGCATACCTGGCAGAAATTGTCACCGTTTTTTAATATCGCCCGGATGATCGACCTGATGACCCTATTTATCAAAACCATGCTGGTGGCAATCGTGCTGGTCAGTATTATGAATGTAATGATCATGGCAGTGTATGAACGAATCAATGAAATCGGCACCATTGCCGCCATCGGCACGGTTCCGAATAAAATCCTCTCTCTCTTTGTGATGGAGGGATTTCTGCTCGGCGTCTTCGGCACACTTATCGGCGTAATCATCAGCCTGGTATCCATTGCCACCATGAATGCGTCCCAGATCAGTTTTGATTTCGGTCGCCAGAAAGGCCTGCTGCTTTCGCCGACCATTGCCGCTGGTGACGTGATCACCGTGTGCGTCATTGTCGTTGCCATTGCCGTTCTTGCCAGCCTGCAACCTGCTTGGAAGGCTGCCAAGATGGACCCGATTACAGCTCTGAGGCATGTATAAACACTTTTTGGAGGAATGTATGAAAACGCAAAACACACGAAGCATCCTTGTCGGCTCCCTTTTGTTTTTGTTCTTTTTCCTTGCAACAGGAGTTTCCGCCCAAACAATGAAGATAGCAGTGCCCACTATGGGACTGGAGCAAGATTCCCTCATCAGCCCGGAAACAGGCAGGGCCCCATTCTTTCTCTTTTTTGATGAAAAAGGCCAACTTATTGAAGCCATTAAAAACCCTGCCAAAGACCAATACGGGGGAGCAAGCCGCACTGTGGTCGCTTTGCTGGTCGACAAAGGTGTAACCCTTATTATTGCAGATAATATCGGCGCTAAAATGGAACAGGCTTTAAATGCTCGTCATATTAAATATGTCAAAAGAACAGGAGTTATAAAAGATGCAGTCCAGACAATCATCCAAACACGTTAGCCTTATCATCTCACTGGTAATTATTTTCTTATGCTTTTGGGCAACGCCATCAGCCTTTGCTCTGGATGGCAATGAAATTTTGCGCCAGGTTGATGAAAACATGCAGCCGCAGTCCTATGAAATGTACCGCAAACTGATCAACATCGAGCCTGACGGCAAACAAAAAGAATTCGTGCTTTACACTGTAAAAAAAGGCCAGGAGAAAATGGTGGCACTTTTTCTCTCTCCGGCCAGTGAGAAGGGCCGGGCAACCCTGCGCCTGGGGGATAATATGTGGCTCTACATCCCCAATGTGGGCAAACCCCTGCGCATTACCAGTTTGCAGTCAGTGGTGGGTGGAATTTTTAACAACTCCGATATTCTCAGGTTAGACTACAACGTGGAATATAATGCGGATCAAATCACCGATCAGGGAGAATCCTACCTGCTATACCTCTCAGCTAAATCTCCGTCAGTGGCCTATGCCAGACTGAAAATGGAGGTGGACAAAAAAAACTTACTGCCCACCACCATTGAATGTTACGCTGTCAGCGGCATGCTGATTAAGACCTTGCACTACGACAAAATAAAAAATTTCGGCGATGGTCTTGTCAGACCGTCAACACTTGAAACCGACAGCCCACTCCACAATGGATATCGCTCGGTGATGCTCTTTGCCAAAGTTCATAAAAAAGAATTTGCCGACGAGGTATTCACCTTGAATTACATGTCCAAGGTCGATGAATTGCGCTAAGAAAATGCCTGAGAGACGCAAGTTTTCTTCAGCCCTGTCACTGCTCTTTCTGATGATTACTGCCCTTCCTCTTTTCGCTGAAGAGGAGTTTTCCTTTGAGCTTAACGAGTTTGAGAAAAAATCTCTCAAATGGGGAGGGTACACTGAGCTTGAGTGGGAACATATGGACATAGATCAGGGTTCTGCTTTTACCGTACTCAATCTGTCCAAGTCTTTGTCCACCCTGGACCGGTACACCGGCAGTCTGCAGATAGACGGCAGGTATGATAAGGCACTCAGCAGCTTCAACTGGCTGCTTAAAGCTGCAGCCCAGCAGGACAACATTGGCTGGGACGACATGACGGATGTCTATGAAGCCTATTTATCCGTTAAGCCCACACCTTCTTTCACCGGCAGTTTTGGTAAAAAATCATACAAATGGGGTAAAGGCTATGCGTGGAATCCCGTGGGGTTTATTAACCGCACCAAAGACCCAAACAATCCTGAGGAGTCCATGGAGGGCTACATTACCACTGAGGCGGACCTGATAAGAAGCTTTACGGGTTCATTGCAGATAGCTGCATTAACGACTGTGATGTTGCCGGTGTCGGAGGATGTTAATGATGATTTTGGGGAAACAAACAATATAAATATTGCAGCCAAGCTCTATCTTCTTTATTTGAATACTGACATTGATTTTATCCTCTATACGGGCAACAGCCGCTCAAGGCGATATGGGATTGATTTTTCCCGAAACCTGGCCACCAATTTTGAGATCCACGGAGAGGCCGCATATATGCCGAACCACAAAAAGATCACCCTGCAAGACGATTATTCCGTGCAGACCATTACCGAATCAGTATTTTCCTATCTTCTTGGCCTGCGTTATCTCTCAGAAAACGACATTACCAGCATTGTTGAATATTACCACAATGACGCCGGTTACACCGAAAAGGAGATGGACCGTTTTTTCCAACTTGTTGTTGATGGAGAAACTCAACACCACTGTGCAAACATTGATACTCTCCTTGAAAAAGCACGGGACATGAGCCTGAAAGGATATGGCAAACCCCAGCCGGGGCGCAACTATCTCTATGGCCGATTTACCCAGAAGGAGCCCTTTGACATTCTTTATTTCACCCCCGGTATCACAACCATTTTCAATCTTGACGATAGCAGTTATTCATTGAGTCCTGAAATGATATATACAGGGTTCACTAACTGGGAACTGCGTCTGCGTTTTACCTATCTTCAAGGATCTTCTTTTTCAGAGTATGGAGAGAAGCTGAGCAGTAATAAACTGGAACTGCGAGTGCGGTACTTTTTTTAATACCTGTCCTTCGCAATTATTAATATTTTGGGTATAATTGCACATTGGGACGAAATCTGTCATAGGGTTTGGCTTTCCTAATATTGGGTGTAATTACACGGTTCTGTTGCAAAGAATTCTGAATCCATGTTAAAAGCATTTCCTTTAAAAATGACCTTTGAGGATGAGCTAAAAGCTTTGGTCTATTTTCATCTTCAAGAGCATAAATCTGCACGTCATTTAGTCCAGGGTATGAAGGCAATTATATTTTTTATAATGAGTTATTTAACGGCCAAGGAAACTCTGAACCGATTGAGGACAATAATTTCAAAGAACCAATAAAATCACGTGATGCAAAAACCTAACCGGACATCACTGAGCGGAAAGATATGTTCTATATGAAGGATAAGATACTCATTAAAGTCATCGACAGGCTGGGAAAAAAAGGTTGCCACAGAGGACATAAATTAGGCGATTGTTTTGATTTTGACTCGGAAAGAGGAAATTTATGCCCTATGGCAATGCACTGCGCCTTCCCATATATTGACATTTTAAGATACGGCGGCAAACTACCGTTAAGCCGAGAGGGAGATATTCGTTTTTGCTGCTCTGATGCAGACACAGCTCTGGTTTTCAAGTTAGAGATTGTAAAACCGGGGAGGTAGGATTCAGACACCTACCTCGTATGCTGTATAGACTGGATTTTTCATTCGCCTTTTTTTAGGCCGGGTTGGAATCCTTATAATAACTTTTCGTACCATTGGACTTTAAAACCCGGGGGTACTGCAGAGGGGCTCTTTCTTGAGCATCAAGAGGTTTTCAAAAAAACTGGTTGACAAATTTTGTTTAAAGAATATAAAAGATAGTAATTAATTACTATCTTTTATAGGGGTTCAAATGCGCTCATCAAACAAACATCTTCCGGCTGAGAAACGACGGACGGTGACGATAGAGGCGGTGGTCGAGTTGGCTGGTGAACAGAACCCGAGCCAAATTACTACGGCTGGCATAGCCAAACGCATGGGATTGACTCAGGGTGCGCTTTTTCGTCATTTCCCAAACAAGGATGCCATATTACAGGCTGTTATGGAATGGGTGGCGGAACGGTTAATGTCCCTCATCGAAAAAGTAATAAACGCAGAACTATCTCCTCTTACCGCACTTGAAAGCATATTTATGGCGCATGTGGATTTTATCACAGAGTACCCCGGTATTCCCCGTATGTTATTTGGGGAATTGCAACGCTCTGAAGAAACCGCGCCCAAACGAATAACGCAAACGCTCATCCACCGATATGCTGAGCGCCTTAATCGTTTGTTTGAACAGGGAAAAATTTGCGGTGAGCTTGATGAAAATTTTGATAACCAGGCTGCGGCCACGCTCTTCATCGGCACCATTCAAGGCTTGGTCATGCAATCGTTGATAGCAGGAGATGTGAGCCATATGCGACGCAATGCCCCAAAAGTCTTTGCCATCTATCAAAGAGGCATCAGGAGTGCATCATGAAAAAATTGCCTTTCCAAAAACGTACATTGGCGCTGACAGTTGTACTTGTTCCTCTGCTTGCTCTTTTTGTCTATGTGACCTTGCGTTCCGGGCCGCTTGCTCCGGTATCCGTTGTATTGGCCACGATCGAGAATAAGAGCCTCTCACCGGCACTATTCGGGATTGGAACCATTGAGGCCCGTTACACCTACAAGATTGGTCCAACGGTTGCGGGGCGCGTCAAGCGCCTGAACGTACACGTAGGTGATCGTGTTAAGGCTGGCCAAGTGCTTGGTGAAATGGACCCGGTGGATCTTGATGAACATATCAGGGCTCAGGATGCCACGCTGAAACAAGCAGACGCTCAATTAAACCAAGCGCAGGTGGGTCGGGATTATGCGCAGACACAGGCTTTGCGTTACGAGCAGCTACTTCAGGCGCGGTCCACCAGTGAGGAAGTGGTAGCCACTAAGCAACACGACCTGTTGGTTGCAAAAGCAGGGCTGACTGCGGCACGGGAGGAGCTATCTCGTGTACGTGCACAACGAGAGGCGTTAGCGGCGCAGCGCAGTAATCTGTCTCTTATTGCCCCAGTTGACGGCCTGGTTGTTTCGCGTGATGCCGAACCTGGAACCACCGTGGTCGCAGGTCAGGCTGTCGTCGAACTGATTGATCCGAACACGCTCTGGGTCAATGTCCGCTTCGATCAAATTCGTGCGCAAGGTCTCGCCCCAAGCCTATCCGCCCAGATCGCATTACGTTCCCAGGCAGGGGAACAGAAGGCCGGACGTGTACTGAGGGTCGAACCCCTGGCAGACGCGGTAACGGAGGAAACCCTTGCCAAGGTTGTCTTCGATCAAATTCCTGATCCGCTGCCGCCTGTCGGCGAACTGGTCGAAGTCACGGTCACCTTGCCGACTCTTGGGGCAACGCCGATTGCCCCCAATGCCGCCATCCACCACATTGATGGCAAACTGGGCGTATGGCAGGTCACCAATGGCGCTCTTCATTTTACACCCGTTTCTCTGGGGATTGCAGACTTGGAGGGCCGTGTGCAAATAGGAGAAGGGCTCCAGATTGGCGACCAAGTAGTGGCCTACAGCGAAAACACCTTGAATGAGCATAGCCGGATTCACGTCGTTGACCATATTCCGGGGGTGACGCCATGATCAGTTTGGCAGGACGAGACATCATGCACTCATGGGGAAAGTTCGTCTTTACCGGTATGGGCCTTGGTTTGCTCATCGGCATCACACTGTCCATGGCAGGGATTTATCGTGGCATGGTGGACGATGCCAAAGTGTTGCTCGACAATAGCGGTGCTGATCTCTGGGTGGTTCAGAAGGACACACTTGGACCCTACGCCGAGTCATCAAGTCTATACGATGATCTCTGGCGGGGGATTCGAGGCATGGGGGGGGTGGAACAGGCGGCGAACATCACGTATCTCACCATGCAGGTGGGCAAACAAGAGGGTGATGTGCGTGCCATGGTTACCGGCATCACGCCCGGAGGGCCAGGAACACCCGGTTGGCCTCCCTATCTCGTCGCGGGTCGTCAGATGACTCGAAGCCATTACGAGGCCGTCGCCGACATCGCTTCCGGATTTAAACTTGGTGACCGTATCCAGATCCGCCGTAGCCAGTACACTGTAGTCGGGCTGACCAGGAGGATGGTCTCTTCCAATGGCGACCCGATGGTGTTCATTCCGCTTAAAGATGCTCAGGAAGCCCAGTTTCTCAAGGATAATGACGCCATTCGGGGGCAGCGTCGACGCACGGCCGAGAACCCGGCCTTCAACCGGCCAGAAGTGCCGGGTCTGTTTGATGCGGTTATTGCCTCGCAAACCACCAACCCTTACGTCAACGCTGTTTTAGTGCAGGTTGAAGCAGGCCATGACCCGGAAGAAGTAGCTGAGTCGATCCGTCGCTGGAAGCGCTTAACCGTCTACACCCGCATCCAGATGGAGGAGATTCTGGTTGGCAAGCTGATCGCTACCTCCGCCAGACAGATCTTCATGTTCCTGGTGATCCTTTCGATTGTCAGCTCCGCCATTGTCGCCTTCATCATCTACACCCTGACGCTCGGAAAAATTCGTGAAATTGCCGTCTTGAAACTGATTGGCACCAGGAATAGCACCATTGTCGGCTTGATCATGCAACAGTCCATCGCTCTGGGTTTGATCGGCTTTGTGGTGGGCAAGATCTCGGCAACTTTATTGATGGCGCCAATTTTTCCCAAATATGTCCTGCTGAAACCACTCGACTCCGTTATGGGTTTTATGGCTGTGGTCATGATCTGCGTACTATCGAGCATTATCGCCATTCGTGCCGCGCTCAGGGTCGACCCGGCCGAGGCCATAGGGGGCTGACATGACTGCTAAAGGTATTCGTATCCAGGGGTTAAAAAAACGTTATGGAAGCGGCGATACCGCCGTTGATGCTCTGAAGGCGGTAGACATGCACGTTGCGCCGGGCGAGGTCGTTGGACTGATAGGTCCTTCTGGATCCGGCAAAAGTACGCTCCTTAAATGTTTGGGAGCGGTGATTGAGCCGACCGCCGGAAAAATGATACTCGGAGATGACGTCATTTATGACGACGGGTGGAAGGTCAAAGATCTTCGTGCCTTGCGGCGGGACCGGATCGGCTTTGTATTCCAGGCACCTTATCTGATTCCTTTCCTTGACGTCACCGACAACGTCGCCCTTCTGCCCATGCTGGCGGGAATGCCAAACGCCGGGGCGCGTAAACGGGCCATAGAATTGTTCAAAGCGCTTGATGTGGAACATCGCGCCAAGGCCATGCCTTCTCAACTCTCTGGTGGAGAACAGCAACGAGTGGCTATTGCACGGGGATTGGTCAATCGTCCCCCCGTAATACTGGCCGATGAACCGACCGCTCCGCTTGATAGTGAGCGCGCCCTGGCTGTAATCCGGATATTGAATGATATGGCCAAAAAATTTGAGACCGCCATTATTGTCGTCACCCACGATGAAAAAATCATTCCCACCTTTAAACGCATTTATAATATCCGTGACGGGGTAACCTATGAAGAAGAAGGTGAAGGGCGTAGCTTCGAATGAGCTTAATCCAGAAAGGCCATTTAGAAAAACCTTCAAGGAGCATTTTTATGGAAAATAATAATAAGATTGTTCATTATGCTTTAATAGGAGTGTCTCTTCTGACGTTTACAGGATGTACTGTTGGGCCTGACTTCCAGCGTCCGGAGCCCCCTGATGTGACTGGTTATACTTCCACCCCGCCGGCTGCAAATTTAAAATTCTCCCCCACCATGCTGGGTGATCCACAAAACATTATTAAAGAAGAACGCTTAAATAAATATTGGTGGCGAGAGATGGGCATCGAACAATTAGATACGCTCATCTGTGAAGCCCTGGAACATAACCCAACCCTGATGGCGGCAGAGGCTACATTGCGTCAGGCCCAGGAAATTTATGCGGCGAAGGCTGGTTCGACACGTTATCCCCAGGCCGAAGCCAACCTCACCGGTCAGCGCCAGCGATTTAACCCCAATTCATCGGGCCTGACCGACGACGCCAGAGAATTCGGTCTTTACAACGCCGGTGTAGGCGTCACATATACATTTGACCTGGCCGGAGGTAATCGCAGGGCGTTGGAAGCTCTGGCCGCCCGAAGCGATTATCAGCACTTCCAATTAGAAGGCGCTCGCTTGACACTGGTGGCAAATATCGTAACAACGGCCATTACTCAGGCAAGCCTGAAAAAGCAGGCTGAAATTATAGAAAACATCTTAAAGTCGCAGGAAAATCAACTCGAACTCACCCAGGAACGCATTCGTCTTGGTCATGAAGAACCGGACGATGCGTTGGCCTTGCAAACACAGTTGGAGCAAACGCGCGCCAAAATACCGTCGTTACAGTATCAACTTGAAAAAAACGAACATTTTTTAGCCGTTCTTGTCGGTAAAGCTCCAGGAAAGAGCCTGCTGCCGTCGTTTACCCTGGAGGATTTCACGTTGCCGCCGGAGTTGCCGCTGTTAATTCCCTCTGAACTGGTACATGCAAGACCGGATATTCTCGGTGCTGAAGCGCTGCTGCATGCCTCTAATGCAGAATACGGGGTTGCAATATCGAAACTATATCCCCAACTCAACCTTAATGCCGATCTTGGATCGCAGGCTCTGACGACCGGTGCATTGTTCGGCGGTGGTTCTGCTGTTTGGCGTCTGGTGGGGCAGCTTACACAACCCCTGTTCAATCCGGGCTTGCCCGCTGAAAAGAGAGCGGCTCTTGCCGCCTTTGATGCGGCTGCGGCAAACTACCAGTCCGTCGTTCTGGAAGCGCTTCGCAACGTGGCAGATGTATTGCGAGCACTGGAGAATGATTCAAAAAGGCTGGAGGCTCTTTCTGCCGCTGATTTTGCTTCTGAAAAGTTTTTAGAGTCAACACAGCGTCGGTATAGGCTTGGAGCCGCCAGCTATTACGATTTGCTTATTGCACAACAGCAACGGCTTCAGACCGAACTTGATCTAACAGACGGGCAAGCCAAACGGCTGCTCAACACTGCCGTTTTTTACCAGGCAATGGGCGGCGGTTTAAATGGCATTACCGGAAGCATTGGCGATGTATCGGAGGCTCAACGCCCGGAGCGGATCTCCTCGCGATAGTTCTGGAGGATCTGCTCGTAGTCCTTCTTCATCACCAAATGGAGAAAAGGTCTGGCGAGGGTGATGGCGTTGACGAGAAAGTCGGTGTTGATGACCGCCTTACTCAATCCTTTATGCTGAATGCTGCTCTCGGCAAGTTTCACGGAGGACTATCCGCCCGGGCCCTGGATACGAATCCCCCGCTGAATTTCGCGCACCAGAAAATTGAAGTTAAAACCAGAACTCCGGATACTTTCTTCTGCTTGCCATATTGTTGATAGCCAAAGCGACGATCAGCATGATTACTACACCAAGCCCTACAGGAACCAGCATGTACCAGAAGCCCAATTCGTGTATTTTCTCGCTGCCGATCACAGCGATCAGTGCCGTGGCCCCACCGGGGGGATGAAGGGTCTGGGTGACGTGCATCAGGGCAATGGCCGTTGCAACGGAAAAAGCTGCCGCAAACCAGGGAAAGGGATGGAAAAGCTGCCAGCAGGCGACGCCCACAAAGGCGGACAGCAGATGGCCGCCGATAAGATTTCTGGGCTGGGCCAAAGGGCTTCTGACTGCGCCATAGATCAGCACTGCTGACGCACCGAATGAGCCGATGATATAAACAAAATCACTTCCGGATAACAGATTGTAATTCAAATAGGCCACCGGAGTGATTCCCAGAAAAGCCCCTAACCAGGACCAGAATACTTCGCTGAGGTTTACTTTGGGAGGACGCTGCCCGCCGCCGGCCATTTTTTTAAAAAAAGGTATCATTGTCAGTCTCCTTTTTATCAGCACATGGCCTGGACAAGGTCTGACCGGGCAATGATCCCTACCAGAATGTTGTGGTCATCACACACCGGTACCCGGTTAATATTCTTCCGGTTCATAAGGTTGGCCACGTCCAGCAGTTTGAGGCTCTTGTGGACAGTAACGGGCGGCGAAGACATAATGTCCAGGGCCTTCAGCGTTTTAAGGGACCGGGCAAGGCAACAGCTTTCATCCATACACTGAATCAGCACCTGCATAAACGACGGGTCTTTTTTCTCAGTCATTTTAGACAAAAAATCTTTTTCCGATATGACGCCGGTCACAGCGCCCTGTTCATTGAGCACCGGAACACCGGAAATGTCGTGATCCCGCATCTGGACAGCGATCTCCAAAAGCGGGGCATCTTCAAGGACGGAAATAACCTTTCGAGTCATCACATGCTCTGCCAGAATGGCTGTCTTAATTCGGTTAACCGCATGATCAAAAGCGATTCGGTATACCGCTATAAAGTCAGACGGCGTAATATCCAGATATCCGGGAATTTCCTTCATCGCCTCCAGTACATCCTGGTCTGTGATGGTCTGAACGCATTCATTGATACGGCTGAAGTTCATATTTCTCCTTTCGCTGTTTTTGCTTAACGTTTCTGGCCTTTGTTGTTAGAATATGGATAATTACGGCCGGTAATGCATTGACATAGATCAAGTTTTTACAAAAAAAGTCAAGACTTGATCTATGTCAATGAAACAAACTGTGATTTTGGTTAAGAAAGGTTAGCGCCAATAAATTAACGCAGGGCTAACAAATGAAAACACCACCATTATTAAATTTTTCCCACATCAATAAGATCATGCATGGCGTTTTGGATGCATTGACCCGGCAAACAGCAAAATAAATTTTTTAGAATGTGAAAGGAAAAATCCATGAAAGTTTTAAAGCTCACAGAAACCAACGAATTTACCCCTGGAGCGATGAAGAGATTTTTTTTAGTTCAAACTTCAGAATTTTTCAAAATCATCAATTTTAATCTGGATGCCGGAGTGACGTTTCCGGTTCACTCCCACGATCTGGACGGGGAGTTGTCCATACAGGTTCTTGAAGGAAAGGGATGGTTTCTCGGGGAGAATGATACAAAAATTCCAGCCGCCAAGGGGGATATCCTGATTTCGGAAATCAGGGAACCCCACGGGGTAATGGCAGAGACCCAAATGCGGATCATCGTCACCATTGCCCCGCCAATCTGATGAAGTAGCCCGGCGGGAAAAATAAATTACTGCGGCAAAACGGCTTGAAGTATCTCCCGGGGGATATCGTTGTCGCCCAGCAGGGCCGAAAACCTTTGGCCTGCGCGGCTGTTCTTTTTGTAATACGCCAGACAGGCTCTGACCACTTCAAGAACCTGACTTTCGGTAAAAAGGTGTGGCAGCTCACGGGCAAGCCTGGGATGGCGGCCTAACCTGCCACCGAGCAGAACACGGTATCCCCTCTCTCCGGACAGGATGCAACCTGCTGGGCAGGCGCGAACGCAGGCACCGCAGCCCAGGCAGGCCCGGGTATTAATCAGGGGAAAGGGCGTGTTGGAGAGGGCAACGGCCTTTTCCTTGCACACATTGACACAGGCCATGCATCCGCTGCACAAGGTTTCTTCCGTCCTGGGATACATGGCGGCAATGATACCAATATCCTTTATCTGTGGCTGAGAACAGGCATTGGGACAATGGGAAACGCTGATCCGGAATTCATGATGGAATCTGAGCTTGCCCGGAACGCTTTTTTGCAGAAATCCCAAAAGGTCTTCTGCCGCAAGCAGTGCTTCAAGCCGTGCCGTCAACGTATCTTTTTCAACGCAACTGTTGGGGCATCCCCCCTGGCCGAAACAGACCTCTATCTGATATCCTTTAACTTCCGATTCCATGTTGGATAAAAAGCGTTTGCGTGCTGCATGGACATGATCCAATGAAACCATGGAGCATCCGCGTTCTGTTGCCTCTTTCTCAACCCGTTTCCGAACCTTCTTTCTTACAAAAAACGGAACTTTTGATATTTCTTTTTCAGCATCCCATGCCCATTTCATAATTTTCCTTTACAATCAATAAGAATGCAGCCGCTCAAATTAATATTGGACGGCTGCATTTACTTTTCGGTGCTAACTATTGTTTAAATAGTTCAGGTGGTTTTGTCTTATTCCCGGTGGCATTTGGATAATTTTCCGCTTTGTAGGATTTTTCACCGGTTTCAATCAGATGGTTGGCTTCTTCCATAAACGCATTGAACCGGTTTTTACATTCATAAAATCCATGCCACCATGAGTAGTCAGGGGCCATCATTGCAGCCCCCATCCTTGCCCGGCGCCCTTCATGGTGCCATAGTTCATAGTACTCCACCTCAAGGGGTTCATCAAAAAAGCGGGTTTTGTCGAGCAAGCCTTTTGTGTAGAGTTCATCAAGTTTGGCCTTAGCAGGTATGAAATATACTTCATTATATTCTTTGATGGTTTGATCCATCTGGCTGTAGTGGGATTCGGTCCACCTTTTTCCGTGACACTGCATACAGATTTCCTGCATTTTAGTCCGTTCCTCCTGCCAATTTGTCTGGGCCGGAAACGCTTTAAAATCTTCAGGCCTGATTGTCAATGGGGCTTGCAACTCCCAGGATAATCTTTCAGTGACGTCATGGGAAGTCATTACACTGCCGGCACCGGACATATGACACGAGGCACAGGTTGGGCCCCTGAAATCAACGCCAGGACTCCAGTTACCAGGTGCGGCGGTCCAGTTGTATTCATCTCCAAAGGCATCGTAAATGTCTCCGTGCTTTGATTCTGTGAAGATTTCAATCTGGGGATGATCCGGACCAAGGTGGCATTGCCCGCAGGCCTGGGGTTTTCTGGCCTCCATAACAGAAAAACGATGTCTTGTATGGCAACTTGTACAACTGCCTTTACTGCCGTCAAGATTCAGCCGTCCCACACCTACATTGGGCCAGGTTGCCGGATCAAGCTCTTTGTCTTTTAAGCTTAAAATAGTGCCGTGGCAATGGTAACAGCCGTTTATCCGCTCAAACTCACTGTTCATGCCATCGTTGAGCCAGGGATCTATTTTCCAGATGATCTCAAGGGTGTTGGCATGTTTACTCTTGCTGTATTGCATTGCTTCATCGGGATGACAGCGGGAGCAGTCTTTGGGGGTCACCACGGCAGAAACCGGAACCATGTATTTTTTTTGCCCGTATTTAGTATCGTTTTTCTCGTACTCTTTAAAATGGGATTGACTGACGTCCGGATCATGCGCCTCGGCAGCGTGGCAGTCGTAACAAGTAATATTGGCGGCGGCATGACGGCTGGCCGCCCAGTCAGAAAAGATCCCCGGCTGCTGCTTTTTATGACATTCGATACATGCCATGGCTTCCGGTGACATGGACCGCTCAATTCTAAACTCTTTTGATTTTGGTATATTCATCTGGACATCCGAACATAAAACCGTGGATGTGGATATACCGGTGATAAATACACCTGCCAGCAGTGCACTCAATTTCTTTTTCATGGTATCCCCTTATTCTATTTGTAAGCGTTACAAGGTTTATAAAACCTAAAACCTAAAACCTAAATCCCTAATCCTCTATACGGCGGCTGTTTTTCTTTATACCTATAAATTTCACTGTCCATATGAACCAGATTCCTGTGGCAGTCTACACATTTTTTTTCATATCCTTCTTTGGGGTATAAAACTGTCCGGTGGGCCAGCATGGCTCCCCTTTTATCCGGGATATTCAAAATGTTTCGGTGACATTTTTGGCATTGTGCATTTTTAAAGGTTTCATAGGTATGATCACGACTCTTTTCCCGATCATAGGTCCCATAGGCAAAATGGACGAATACGTCTTTGATGCCGTGGGCCGTCTTTGTATAAAAGAAATTAATTGTGTCCTGCGGGGCAGGCAGGTGGCAGTCCATACAATCAGCGACAAAGCCCTGGGCGTTGTTTACATGGGTAGAGGTCTTCCAAGCGTTAAAGGCGGGTTGAATTTCGTGGCAGGAGGCACAGAATCCGGGTGTTGATGTTCTCACCATCGTATAGTAGGTCAGGCTAAATACAGGGAAAGCGATAATAATGCCGATAAAGACAAAAATTGCGGGTTTGATTATTTTTTTCATTTGAAACCTCACGCCTGTTTTTCCTTATATTTCGTGGTAATGTCTCTCGCGCTTGACAGCGCTCCAATCACATTCTTTGCCGAATCTAAAATAATAGAAAAGCTGAGTTCAACGTAAATGACAGACCCGTCTGCATGTAAAGATTTCGTAGGTAAGGACTTCCCAACATACTTTGTTTCCCCCCTTTGCATCGCTTGTTCATATCCACGCCAATGGGCCTTTCGTAAATTTTGCGGAACTATGATGTCTAAGTTTGATCCGATTGCTTCCTCTTTGGTAAATCCAAAAACACGCTCAGCCGCCACATTCCATACACGTATTGTCCCTTCTGTATCGGCAAATATCATTGCATCGGGATTTTGCTCTATAAGGCTGTCCATGAATTCGTCGTTCATATTTACATGATCTCCTCAAGATGTATAAAATTTGGATACATTTGGCAAGTCTTAGATCAATTTATCGTCAGGCAAAAAATGTTTATATGTTTGTAAAAAACCGGCATCATTTCTGTTGCTGAAAAAACAATACCGGTTCTATTTTTTACGAGTTCGGGCAGGATTAATTGCCGGCCATCATGGCTGCAATATCCTCGTCCACCGTACCAATAGGCTTGATGTCAAATTTTTCCACCAAAACCTTGGCCACAGCCGGAGACAGAAATGCCGGAAGTGTGGGTCCAAGGCGGATGCCCTTGACACCGAGGAAAAGCAGGGCCAGGAGCACAGCCACGGCTTTCTGCTCATACCAGGCAATGTCGTAGGAGATGGGTAAATCATTAATGTCGTCCAGGCCGAACACCTCTTTGAGTTTCAGGGCAATGACCGCCAGGGAGTAGGAATCGTTGCACTGACCCGCATCCAGTACCCTGGGAATGCCTCCGATATCGCCTAAGTCAAGCTTGTTGTACCGGTACTTGGCACAGCCGGCGGTCAGGATCACCGTATCCTTGGGCAGCTTTTCAGCAACTTCTGTATAGTAACTACGATTTTTCTGCCGGCCGTCACAGCCTGCCATGACCACAAAACGTTTAATGGCGCCGGATTTTACCGCATCAACGACCTTGTCGGCCAGGGCCAGAACCTGGTTGTGGGCAAATCCGCCCACAATGGTGCCGGTCTCAATTTCTTCGGGAGGCGCGCAGGTTTTGGCCCTTTCAATCAGGGCTGAAAAATCCTTGGCCCCGCCTTCGGGCCGGTCTGCGATATGTACCGCGGTTTCATACCCCACTACGCCGGTGGTAAAAAGACGGTCCAGGTAGGTGTTGCTCTTTTTCAGAGGCACCAGGCAATTGGTGGTCAGCAGAATGGGACCGTTAAAGGATTCAAATTCTTTGTTCTGATGCCACCATGAACCCCCGTAGTTGCCCACGAAATGATCGTATTTTTTAAATGCCGGATAATAGTTGGCCGGCAGCATTTCACCGTGGGTGTATACATCAATGCCGGTGCCGGCGGTCTGTTTGAGCAGCTCTTCCATGTCTTTGAGGTCATGGCCCGAGATCAGAATTCCTGGATTTTTACCCACACCGATGTTGACTTCGGTAATCTCCGGGTTTCCGTAGGCTGTGGTGTTGGCTTCATCAAGCAGGGCCATGGTATTGACGGCGATTTCTCCAGCCTTCATGACCATGGCGATCATCTCATCCACGGACAGATCCTTTGTGGTGGAGGCCAACGCTTCCATGATAAAATCGTTGATCTCATCTTTTTGACATCCCAGGACAGCGGCGTGGTCAGCATAAGCGGCCACCCCTTTGAGGCCGATAATCAGCAGTTCGCGCAGGGAACGGACATCCTCGTTTTCCGTGGCCAGAATGCCTACGGTTTTTGCCTTTTGGGCAAAATCGGACACATCCCCGGTCCAAGTAGCTGCTTCAGGCAATAGACCGTCAAACGCTGTATTGTTTTTCTCTTTGTATGCGGCCAAAAACTTTGACCGGATCAGATTTTTGCGCTTCAGGCCTTCATTGATCATACTGACAAATCGTGCATCGTCCCAGTTGGCATTGGTAATGGTGGCAAACAGGCCCTGTGTCGCAAAATCGTCATTGGACCGGTCGGGATTGCCCAGTTCTTTGAGTTTTTCACTATAAACGGAGATTCCCTTGAGCACGAAAATCAACAAATCCTGAAGGTTGGCGGTCTCTTCGGGTTTTCCGCAGACACCTTTTACGGTGCAGCCGATGTTTTTGGCGGTTTCCTGACATTGAAAACAAAACATGATAATTGCTCCTTTTTGGGGGGTATGGTACGGGTTTGGATAAAATTAAACAGGTTGCTTTTATCTATAGTCGTTTTCTTTGTGTTTTCGGGCGATGGCGCCTGCCAGATCATCCAGAGCATTGAATACGCTTGCATTTGGGACGCCTTTGCAGAGAACCGGATCAATTACCTCGACCTTAAGGTTGGGAATCATCCCGGCAAGGGTATCCACAGTCTTGCCACCCCAGCCATAGGAGCCCACCACAGAGAGGAACTTTGTGTTGGGCCGAAGGGCGTTGGCCAGAAATGCGGCATAGGCGGCATAAGGATGAGGACCGGACAGGATGGTGGGAGTACCCACGACAATGGTGGCGGCGTCTATCAGAGCCATGGCCAGTTTTCCGATATCGGTGACAGCCAGATTAAACTGTTCCACCCGGACCCCCTTGTCCACCAGGGCCCCCACAAGGTGCTCCACCATGCGTCTTGTACTTTCGTGCATGGATACATAGGGGATAACAACGGTGTTCCTGGGGGCACCCTCGGTCCACTTTTTATATGCATCAAGAATAAAACCGGCATCGGGAAAAATCTGGCCGTGGCCCGGAGCGATCATCTCAATATCATAGGGAGCCAGCTTTTCCATATTTTTTTTAATGATGCTTCTAAAGGGCATCATGATTTCGGCAAAATATCGCTTGGCCGCCTCATACACCCGGCCCTGATCCGTAACAAACAGGTCGCTTGAGGCAATATGGGAACCGAAGAAATCACAGCTGAACAGAATTTTGTCCTCTTCCAGAAAGGTCACCATGGTTTCAGGCCAGTGAACCCAGGGGGTAAAAATAAATTTCAGGGTTTTATCCCCCAAAGAGAGTGTCTCCCCGTCTTCTATGGAAACGAAAAAATTTTCCGGGATATTCAGAAGATCCTTGAGAAGGTCCTTGGCTTTGGGCGTGGATATGAGTTTAGCATTGGGATATTTTTCAAGGACCTGCATGATCGTTCCTGAATGGTCCTGTTCCGCATGGCTTGAGATGATGTAATCGATATTTTTGACCCCTTCAAGCTGAGCCATGAATTCTTTGGCCATGGGGGGATCAACCGTGTCAATCAATGCCGTTTTCTCACTTCCTTTAATAAGATAGGCGTTGTAGCTGGTCCCATCCGGAAGGGGAACAAGGGCGTCAAACAGCCGACGGTCCCAATCCACTGACCCCATCCAGTAAACCTCTTCTTTGATCTTTCGTGCTTTCATACGCGCCCTCCTATTTTATGGTTTGTGTTCTTGACTTGGTTGATATGGTTGTGTTTTGAATGGCCCTGTTAATCTGATCGACCAGATGATTGAGATTTAGCCCATATTCTGCGGCAATATCCGTCACTGTGTCCGTTTTTTAATATATCTGAATATTCCTGGTCGTCAAGAGTTTTGAAAATTTCTGACAGATCAGTTTCATCAAAAATATTTGGCATTGCATTCATGAGGGGTCCATCTGGATTGAGTCGTTTGTTATAGTTTGGCCTGTAGGCCGTAAAACCCAATCCCAGGTTTGGGATATAAGATTGCTTTAGCAGGTTATTTTTGCTAAATTCCGTAACCTGCGCCCGATAAAGAACAGGATATCGGTTGCATATCTGAACATAAGTAGAAAGGACATGACAGTGAGCAATCTTGACGCCTTTCTGGACAAGCTCCAGGAGGAAATATTTGATGAGGCAAAACAGGCTCTGGGTGAAAGGGGCTTTGATCGCTGGAGAAACCCCAAATACAACGGCCGGATGGAAAACCCTGATGGATGGGGCCGGGTAACCGGAGAGTGCGGGGATACCATGGAAATATATCTTAAATTCAATGGCAACCGGGTCGCCGACGCCTCCTATTTTACGGATGGATGCGCCTCTTCCATGGTCAGCGGGTCCTTTGCCGCCGAACTGACCCTGGGCAAAACCCCGGAGGAGTTGACCGATATCACCGCAGACCAAATTCTTGAGGCCATTGGCCGGCTGCCCGACGACGACCTTCACTGCACCACCCTGGCCGCCCGCACCATCCAGGCTGCCTTGGACAACTACATGGGCAGCATGGTGAAAAAAGGGTGATTATCCGCCTTGAGCTGAGCCGCCACTGAATCCGGACGGCGGCCCGTCTGAAGCTCGAACATCGCCTTTGTACCCACTATCTGCCTGACCTTTTTGGGGTTTTTCTTGGAAGGGCGACCGTAAAAAAGGCGCGGGGCGTATTCGACCCGCGCCTGGCTTTTTTTGTCAGTGAAACCCGGCCGCTTTTAACCGTGTTTTATTTCGTGTAGCCGCTTCCCACGATTAATCGGCCTGCGGTAGTCCGGACATAGGTTTTCTTATCGGCTCCACCCCACTGGTATTCCACCCATATCCTCTTGGCCGATTGTTCGTCGAAAATTGAATCAAATCAGGGGTGTATAGAAACGCCCGATCAGCTTTTTTTTAACTCTTTATTTTGACCATGGACCTATTGAGTATTTTATTTTATCATGAAAGCCATGACGTGTATGAAGAATATACCGGAAAATTAATCTTCATGGTTTTTAATAAAATTTGGAGGATATGAAATGTATAAAACTATTCTATGCGCAATAGAGATCAGTGACGAGGGTGACAAAGTACTTTCAAAAGCATATGAGCTTTCACAACTGTATGATGCTAAGTTGTTTATAACTCATATCATTCCTTATGCGATACTTCCAAAAGATTACCAAAAGGAATTAAAAGAAAATGCGTTACCTTCACTTGAATCAAAAGCTTCCTCTTTAGGGATACCTATGAAAAATATAACGGTAAAAGTTGGTAAACCTTACGAACAAATTTATTTGTTGGCAGAAAACAAGAATGCCGATTTAATTGTTGTCGGCACCCATTCCAAAAAAGGCATTAATGCCTTAATCGGCTCAACCGCAAATGGTGTGGCGAATTATGCTAAATGTGACGTTATATTAATTAGAATTTAATAAAAATGGGGTCAGGTCTTGATTTATAAAATCAAGACCTGATTCAGTCCAAAATATGTCAGTAGAGAAATAGGGATAAAAAGATAATCAAAACACAAGATCTACTTTTTTCCAACTCCTTAAAGTAACGCCCCGTAAAAATTAAAATTCAGGAACAAATTCTTTGTCTCGCTGACGCACTCTACCGGACGGTGAATTCACCCTAATGCGTGATACAAGCTTGTGCTGGTATCTAACCAAATTCAGATGTTCTCTTCGGAGAAAGAAGGGAGGTCCATGAAAGAAAAACAAATAACTCCGGACGTTCAAGTCAGTCTTCTCACCCGTATGGTTTTAATTCGAAAATTCGAGGAAAAGATTGTGGCTCTCTGCAGGGAACAATACCGACTGCCGGGTATGCAGATTTTGGCTAACGGCCAGGAAGCTGTGGCTGCGGGTGTCGTGTCCGCCCTTGAGCCGGAGGACATTATTGTCAGCAATCACCGCAGTCACGGTCATTTGTTGGCTAGAGACGCCGACTTAAATGCGTTGATGGCCGAGATCATGGCCAAATCAGACGGTGTAAATCATGGCAAGGCCGGCACCCTGCATCTATCCGTGCCTGAGATCAATGCCCTGATGACCTCCACCGTGGTTGGTGCAGGACCCCCTCTGGCTGTTGGGGCTGCCTTTGCCCAGCAATATCAAGCCCTGAACGGCGTGACCGTTGTGTTTTTCGGAGATGGTGCAGCGGCTGAAGGCAGCGTGCACGAAGCAATGAATCTGTCCGGCATCTGGAAATTGCCGATTCTGTTCGTTTGCGAAAACAACGGGTGGGCCGGTGCCCAGCGCCCTGAAGAGCATTCCGCCGTACGTCAAATTCACAAACGGGCCGAAGGGTACGGCATGCCGGGTCACAGTGTCGACGGCAACGACGTGGAGGCGGTTTACCATCTTAGCCTTGAATTGCTTGAACACTGCCGTTCAGGAAAGGGGCCGACATTTATGGAAACCCTGACCTACCGAATGCGCGGGCATGGTGAGCAGGACCACCAGTATTATGTAGATCCCGAGGAGCTCAAGGCGTGGGCCCTCAAGTGCCCAATAATGAGGTACCGCCGTGCGCTTCTCAACACCGGCATTCTGGATGAGGCCCAAATTCAAAACATCGAACAGGATGCCGAAGCTCGCGTGGCAGCGGCTGTGGCCTTTGGCGAGGCCAGTCCCTATCCTGAATCCGACACCGCTATGACAGATGTATTTGTCCGGGCGTTCAATGCCTGAAAGGAGTTGTGCCATGAGTCAAAAAACGTTCGGAAATGCAATAAACAACGCGCTGTCCACTGCCATGGATATGGATGATACGGTATTTATTGCCGGAGAAGGTGTGGGCGTGTCCATCCACAGTGATCCAAACATGCCGACTTACGGTCTTCTGGATAAATTTGGACGCCGCCGGGTGAAAGATACGCCGGTCAGTGAAGCGGCCATTGCAGGGCTCGCTGTGGGGGCCTCCTGCATGGGGCTGCGGCCGGTTGTGGAGATCATGTTTTTTCCGTTCATTACCCTGGCCAGTGACATGCTGGTCAACCACGCCGGGAAATTGCGCTACATGAGCGGCGGCAAATCAAGTTTCCCACTGACCGTGCGCGTCAAAGCCGGTGTCGGGTTCGGCGCCGGCAGTCAGCACTCTCACAACCTGGAAGCGTGGATAGCCCACACTCCGGGTCTGAAAATCGTCTGGCCGTCAACTGCAGAGGATGCCAAGGGACTTCTTCTCAGCGCTATTTTTGACCCGGACCCGGTGATCATCGTGGAAGACATGATGCTCTACGGGATGAAAGGGACGTTTCCGGACGCAGACGTCCGCACCCCTCTGGGCAAGGCCCGGATTGCCGTACCGGGTGCCGACTGCACCGTGATTGCTTACGGCAAGGCCCTTTACACTGCCATGAACGCTGTTGAACCATTAAGTGAGAAAGGCATCTCGTGTGAGGTCATCGACCTGCGGTCTCTGGTACCCTTGGACAAGGCTTGTATTCTCGAATCGGTTCGCAAGACAGGTCACCTGGTGGTCGTGCATGAGGCGAACCGTTTTTGCGGCTTTGGGGCGGAATTGGCCGCCATGGTGGCCGAGGAAGCTTTCTACGATTTGAAGGGGCCTGTTAAACGGGTGGGTGCACCACAGATTCCGGTGCCTGTCGCATCAAGCCTTGAAAAGGTTTTTATACCCGCTCCGGAGGATGTTGTCAGGGCGGTTCTGGAGACGATGAACAAATCAATTATTATTTAGGAAGATCAAAAATGAAAACAGCTCAAGACATCATGGAAAAAGAAGTTATCTCAATAACCCCGGAAACCGACATCGCTCGGGCCGTGGATATTTTGTTAAACAATCACATTAATGGTGTGCCCGTAGTGGATGAAAATGGCATGCTTAAAGGAATTCTGTGCCAGAGTGATCTCATTTTCCAGCAGAAAACAATCTCTCTGCCACCCATACTCACTTTTTTGGACGGTATTATTCCCTTGTCTTCATCTAAGAAACTAGAACAACAGATAAAAAAAATGGCTGCCAGCACCGTGGCCCAGGCCATGGTTACAGATCCTGTCACCGTAACACCCGACACACCGGTCAGTGAGATTGCAGCCCTGATGGTTGAAAAGCATTTTCACACCATTCCCGTGGTTCAGGAAGGCAAAATGCTGGGCATTGTGGGCAAGGAAGATGTGCTGAGGACATTGATCAAGCCATAACCTGAACAAAATCGGAGGTAAAAATGGGCAAAAATACCCATAAAGATCAAAAGCCGTTCGTGGCCTGGTTCAAGGATTTGAGGATTGAGGACGTGCCCTTGGTGGGGGGCAAAAATGCCAGTCTGGGGGAGATGTACCGCAATTTGAGCCCCAAGGGAGTGAGTATTCCCAATGGATTTGCGGTCACCGCCCATGCCTATACCTATCTTTTGGAAAAATCCAAAGCCATGGACAGGGTTCGGGAGATATTGTCGGACCTGGACACCCATGACATGGACAACCTTCAGGAACGCGGGGCCAGGGTCAGGAACCTGATCCGCAGCCTGGAATTTCCAGGTGAGGTGTATAAGGAAATAGCCAGTGCCTACGCCAAATTGGAAGAGGAATACGGCAAGAACGTCGATGTGGCCGTACGTTCCTCGGCAACGGCCGAAGACCTGCCGGACGCCAGTTTTGCCGGACAGCAGGACACCTACCTGAACATTCGTGGCGTCGAAGATCTGGTGGACGCCTGCCACCGCTGTTTTGCCTCCCTGTTCACCAACCGGGCCATATCCTACCGCGAAGACAAGGGTTTTGACCATTTTTCCATTGCCCTGTCCATTGCCGTGCAAAAGATGGTCAGAAGCGATTTGGCCTCAAGCGGGGTTATGTTCAGCATTGATACGGAATCCGGCTTTCGGGACGCGGTGTTCATCACCGGCGCCTACGGACTGGGGGAGAATGTGGTCCAGGGTGCGGTCAATCCGGATGAATGGTACGTGTTCAAACCCACGCTCAAGCAGGGCTTCAAACCCATCATCATGAAAAAGACCGGTGGCAAGGCCATAAAAATGATCTACACCACGGATGCCAAACAGCCCACCAAGAACGTGGCTGTACCGGATGAGGACCGCCGCCGTCTGGTGCTCAGGGACGATGAGGTGGTGGAATTGGGCCGGATGGCCTGCGTTATTGAGGATCACTATTCGGCAAAGGCCGGATACCTTAAGCCCATGGACATCGAATGGGCCAAGGACGGCGAGACCGGCAAGCTGTTCATCGTCCAGGCCCGGCCTGAGACCGTGCACACCTTGAAGGACCAGGCCGTTCTCAGGGAATTCCACCTCAAGGAGAAGGGCGAGGTGGTGTGCACCGGCCAGTCCGTAGGCGAACTCATCGGTCAGGGTGGGGTCAACGTCATAAAATCCGCTCAGATGATTTCCCGGTTCCAGAAGGGACAGGTGCTGGTCACGGACATGACAGACCCGGATTGGGAACCGGTGATGAAGATTGCCGGGGCCATCGTCACCAACAGGGGCGGGCGCACCTGCCATGCGGCCATTGTCAGCCGTGAATTGGGCATTCCGTGTATCGTGGGCGCCGGTAACGCCACCACCCGGATGGAAACCGGCCAGGAAGTGACTGTGGACTGCTCCCAGGGCAGTGTCGGTTATGTGTATGCGGGACTTCTGCCCTACGAGGTCAAGGAGACGAATCTGGAAAATCTGCCCAAGACCAAAACCAAGATCATGTTGAACCTGGCCAGCCCGGAGCAGGCCTTTGAAAAGAGTTTTATCCCCAACCATGGGGTGGGCCTGGCCCGTGAGGAATTCATCATCAATTCTTATATCAAGATTCATCCCCTGGCCCTTCTGAGGTACGATGAACTGGGAGACGAGATTTTAAAACGGGCCATAGCGGATATGACCATCGGCTACAACGACAAGAGCGAATATTTCGTGGACAAGCTGGCCGAGGGCGTGGGCATGCTGGCCGCAGCCTTTTATCCCAAACCGGTCATTGTCCGGCTTTCGGATTTCAAGACCAACGAATACGCCAACCTCATTGGTGGCACCCAGTTCGAGCCGGGCGAGGAGAATCCCATGATCGGCTGGCGCGGGGCCTCGCGTTACTATGCCAAGGAATACAAGGAAGCTTTCGGCCTGGAATGCAAGGCCATGCTTAAAATCAGGAACGAGATGGGGCTTCATAACGTCCAGGTTATGATCCCCTTCTGCCGAACGCTGGACGAGGCCAGACAGGTGATTGATACCATGGCCGAATTCGGTCTATGCCAGGGTGAAGACGGGTTTAAGATTATCTGCATGTGCGAGATTCCGTCCAATGTAATCCTGGCCGAAGAATTTCTGGAGATTTTCGACGGTTTCTCCATCGGCACCAATGACCTGACACAATTGCTGCTCGGCGTGGACCGGGATTCGTCCCTTGTCTCCCATGTATATGACGAGCGCAATCCGGCGGTGAAAAAGATGGTCCGCCAGGTGATTGAGATCGCCGTAAAAAAGGGCAAATACATTGGCATCTGCGGCCAGGCCCCCAGCGATTACCTGGAGTTCGCCGAATTTGTGGTGGAATGCGGCATCGAGACCATGTCCCTTAATCCGGACACTGTGATCAAGACGACCCTGGCCGTGGCCGAACTGGAAAAGAAATTGGGCATATAGGAATCCCTCCCAGCGGTCTGGCATAGGGGCTTTGGATTGCATGGGCAAACATAAAAAATCCGATTTCCGCCAACCTGGCTGGAATCGGATTCTCTTTCAAGGCCAGAAGATTGCTCTGTTTCGATATATCGTCTATTGTTTCGATCACATGGTTGATGTCAAAATAGGTCTTGACCGGGTTTTTCAGTTGTGAGATATAAAAGCAGTTCAATAAGCAATAGATTGCTTATTTATTAACTAAAAACGACTTAAAAAGTTGGTTTGCGGCAAGTTCTACAAGCCGATTTTTTTGTTATTTTTGTTATATTGTTCAATTTTTTTGTTATATTGTTCAATGGATTCTATATATTTGGGTTAAATCTTATTTGCATTACCATTCAACGAGGTGAAAGATTATGAAAAAAAGAATGCAGACCATTGACGGGAATACTGCGGCAACCCATGTGGCATACGCCATGAGCGAGGTGGCAGCGATTTACCCGATCACACCTTCGAGCCCTCTGGGTGAAATTGCGGACTCCTGGGCTTCCCAGGGAAGAAAAAACATTTTCGGGCAGATCCTGGACATCAAGCAGATGCAGTCCGAGGCCGGTGCTGCCGGTGCTGTCCACGGTTCCCTTGCCGCAGGCGCTTTGACCTCCACTTTTACAGCCTCCCAGGGATTGTTGCTCAAGATACCCAATATGTACAAGATTGCAGGCGAACTGCTTCCTTGTGTTTTTCATGTAACGGCCCGCGCCATTTCCGCCCATGCCCTCTCCATCTTCGGAGATCATCAGGATGTTATGGCCGCCAGGCAGACCGGTTTTGCCATGCTCTCCTCCAACTCTGTTCAGGAAGCCCAGGACTTAGCCCTTGTGGCACATCTTGCAACCATGGACGCCCGGGTGCCGTTCCTCCATTTCTACGACGGATTCAGAACCTCCCATGAAATTCAAAAAATTGAAATGATTGAGTACGAGGAGATGGCATCGCTGTTTAACTATGATGCATACTGGGCATTCAAGGCCAGGGCCATGAACCCTGAACACCCTGACACCCGCGGGACCGCCCAGAATCCGGATATCTATTTTCAGGGCAGGGAAGCAACCAACTCCTTTTACCTTAAAGTTCCTGCCATTGTTAAACACTATATGAAGAAGGTAGGCGATCTTACCGGACGGCGTTATCAACCCTTTGATTATGTGGGTGACCCTGAAGCCGACCGCGTTATTGTTGCCATGGGTTCCAGCTGTGAAGCCATTGAAGAGACCATTGAAAAACTCAATTCCATGGGCGAGCGCTTAGGCCTGATAAAAGTACGGTTGTACAGACCCTTTGACGTCCAGGAATTTTTGCGCACCGTGCCCTCTTCCGTGGAGACCCTGACGGTGATTGACAGGACCAAGGAACCCGGTGCCATCGGCGAACCCTTGTATCAGGATGTCTGCACCGCTTTTATGGAATACGGCGAAGGCCCCCGGATCATCGGCGGCCGTTACGGACTTTCCTCCAAGGAATTCAATCCGTCCATGGTCAAAGCCATATATGACAACATGAAGTCCATTTCCCCGAAAAATCATTTCACCGTGGGGATCATCGACGACGTCACCCATACTTCCCTGGATGTGGAAAAAGGGTTTGACGCTGCACCGGAAGGCACCGTCTCCGCGAAGTTCTGGGGGCTTGGGTCCGACGGAACCGTGGGTGCCAATCAGTCTGCCATTACAATTATCGGTGACAATACGGATAAATATGCCCAGGGGTATTTTGCCTATGACTCCAAAAAATCCGGCGGGCTTACGGTTTCCCATCTGCGGTTTGGGGACGTGAAAATCAAAAGCACCTACATGATTGACTCGCCGGATTTCGTGGCCTGCCACAAGGCCAATTATGTGGAAATTTACGATGTACTTATGGGGATTAAACAAGGCGGCACTTTTCTGCTTAATTCCGAATGGAGTACTATTACCGATATGGAAAAACATATCCCGGGGCATGTGCGCCGAACCATATATGAGAAAAATCTGAACTTCTACAATATTGACGCCGTGAAAATCGCCGGAGAAGTCGGTCTAGGCAACCGCATCAACATGATTATGCAGACCTGCTTTTTTAATCTGGCTAATATCCTTCCCGTTGACACAGCCATCGACCTGCTTAAAACCGATATTAAAAAGAAATTCGGCAAAAAGGGCGATGCCATCGTAAACATGAACATCGAGGCCGTGGACAAAACCCTGGACAACCTGGTGAAAGTGGATGTACCCGAATCCTGGAAAGACGCCAAAGACCAGCCCAGAATTGAGGAACCTGCCACACCCTTTGTGGACAATGTTATGCGCAAGATCAATGTCCAGGAAGGTGACGATCTGCCCGTATCGGCCTTCTCCGTGGATGGCGTATTTGAAGCAGGGACATCCCAGTATGAAAAACGCGGTGTTGCCATTAATGTGCCCGAGTGGATTGCCGACAACTGCATCCAGTGCAACCAGTGTTCTTTTGTATGTCCCCATGCCGCTATTATCCCCGTTGTGGCCACAGCGGATGAACTCAAAGATGCCCCGGCATCCTTTGTTACCGTTGACGCCAAAGGCAAGGGCATGGAAGATTTGAAATTCAGAGTTCAGGTCAATCCCCTTGACTGCCAGGGCTGCGGTAACTGCGCGGATATCTGCCCGGCCAAGACACCTGCCCTTGTAATGAAACCCCTTGCTTCCCAGGTGGACGTGGAAAAAGAAAATCACAAATTTTCTTTGACTGTTCCGTTCAAGACCGATCTTATGAAACGCGACACGCTCAAGGGCAGCCAGTTCTGGAAACCGCTGCTTGAATTCTCCGGTGCATGCTCAGGCTGCGGGGAAACACCGTATGTTAAACTGATCACCCAGCTTTTCGGTGAGAGAATGACCGTTGCCAATGCCACGGGCTGCTCCTCCATCTGGGGCGGATCTGCGCCGTCTATGCCCTATTGTACCAATGCCGACGGCCAGGGTCCTGCCTGGGCATCTTCCCTGTTTGAGGATGCTGCCGAATATGGTTACGGTATGCTGCTGGCCACCAAATCCAGACGCAACACCCTGGCTTCAAAGATGAAAAAGGCCATTGAACAGGGCGTTTCCGATGATATCAAAGCCGCCATGGAAGGCTGGATCGCAGGCAAGGACAATCTTGAAGAGTCCCAAAAATACGGTGGTGAGCTTAAACAACTGCTCAAAGATGCCTCCTCGGGCTTGCTTAAAGAGATCTATGATGAAAATGATCTGTTCGTGAAAAAATCCCATTGGGTTTTCGGCGGTGACGGCTGGGCCTATGATATTGGTTTTGGCGGCCTGGACCATGTACTGGCATCCGGGGATGATATTAATATTCTGGTGCTGGATACCGAAGTCTACTCGAACACGGGCGGGCAGTCCTCCAAGGCCACTCCCACCGGTGCCATTGCCAAATACGCTGCATCCGGAAAGAAAATCGGGAAAAAAGATATGGCCCGCATGATGATGAGTTATGGGTATATTTATGTTGCAACCATCTCCATGGGCGCCAGTAAGAACCAGACGCTTAAGGCGATCCTGGAAGCGGAAAGCTATCCCGGCCCCTCCCTGATCATCGCCTATGCCCCATGCATTAACCAGGGCATCAAAAAAGGTATGGGTAAAACCCAGGAAGAGATGAAATTGGCTGTTGAATCCGGTTACTGGCCTATTTTCCGGTTCAATCCCCAGCTTACCCATGAAGGTAAAAACCCCTTTATCCTTGACTCCAAACAACCTGACGGCACCCTGCAGGAGTTCTTGAGCGGTGAAGTGCGGTTTGCGGCCCTGGAAAAAAGTTTCCCCGAGGAGTCCAAACGTTTAAGGGCAGCCCTTGGAGAAGAGGTTGAGGAAAAATATGCCATGCTTAAAATGATGGCAGATGCCGGAAAAGAAGAATAAAGTTCAACAATAATTAAACCGGTAATGGTTCAGGGGCGAGGGCATTTAATGCGCTTCGCCCTTTTTTTTTAATGTCACAAGATGCCATTGGATGAACCGGAGAAAAAGCACATGAAAAAATATATAGCACTGATCATTACAGCATTAATTACAGCATTAATTTTGTTGCCCTGCATCGCAATCAGCCAGGAAACCCCCGCTGCTTCTTCGGCATCAGGGGCTGCGGCCCAGACCCTGGGTAAAGCGGATGATTCGTCAACATTTGAGGCTGAAGCACAACAGAATACCCTTGAAATTCTCAGGTCTATTGTCAAAAGTAAAGCCACGCTGAAACAACGTATGGATGAAAAGAAACAGGCCATGGACAAGGCCAGTTCCGAAACCGAAAGACAATATCTTAACGAAGAGCTTGCCGCACTGGATAAACAGATGGCGGATGCTGTAACCGATTTTGAAATGACCGCCACAGGGGTTGAAATTGGTCGGTTTGTGGCCAAGAAAAAAGAGCGGTTTGACTGGAAAGACGAACTTCTCTCCCTGGCCGAGCCCGGGATTATGGAGCTTAAGCGGCTGACGGTCAAAGCCAGGCATAAATCTAAACTCAATGATGAATTGGCCAATTACCAGGAGTTGCTTCCCGTGGCAATCAAGGCCAGAACCCGCGTTGAGTCTTTGCTCAGTCAGACCGAGGATCAGGCGCTGGTCACCGCCCTTAAAGATATCCTGCCCGAATACAAAGGGATTGAAAGTCAGATAAAGAATAAGGTGGACCTTGTCCAGCTTAAACTTGAGGAAATCAAGCGTCAAGAGGCGTCGGTGATTGACAGCACCCAGGACTCTGTTAAAAGATTTTTCAGAACCCGCGGATTATACCTGTTTCTGGCTATCCTGGCCTGCATTGGTGTGGTGCTGTTAATCAAAGGTCTCTACCACACCCTGATCCGCCTTGTGCCCGGATACAAACTGGAGTACCGCCCCTTTCATATACGGGTGCTTGAACTGGTGTACCGGCTCATGATGCTTGTATTGACGGTGCTGGCGGTCATGGCGGTCTTTTATTTTGTGGAGGACTGGGTGCTGCTTTCCCTGACCATTATTTTTATTATGGGCGTGGTGTGGGCCACTAAGTACACGTTGCCCATGTATCTGGACAAGAGTAAGCTGATGCTCAATGTCGGGGCGGTCAGGGAAGGCGAACGCATGATCTACCAGGGCGTTGCATGGCGGGTTAAAAACATCAATTTTCATACCCTGCTGGAAAATCCTGATTTGGGCATTACACTGAGGATACCCATTATGGAACTTATCGGCAAAACATCCCGGAGATGTGATCCCCATGAATCCTGGTTCCCCTGCCGGAAAAACGACTGGGTAATCCTTTCCGACGGCACCCGGGGCGGTGTAACCCATTTAAGCCATGAAACCGTGGAGCTGGTATTAAGGGGCGGTGCGAAAAAGACCTATCAAACGGCTGATTTTTTGGCCATGACGCCTTTGAACCTTTCTGTGAATTTCCGAATTAAGGTGCCCTTCGGTATTGGTTATGGCCACCAGAAAGATGCCACTACAACGATTCCTGAACTTTTATCCGCATTTATCCAAGAACAGATTGAAAAAGAAGGGTATGCTGACGACCTGCTGAACCTGAGGGTGGAATTTGCGCAAGCCGGGGCCTCATCCCTGGATCTGGTGGTCATTACCGATTTCAAAGGCAGTCAGGCACCCGTGTACAACCGTTTGACACGAAGCATACAAAGATGGTGCGTTGACGCGGCTTCCCAATACAACTGGGATATTCCCTTTCCCCAGATTGCGGTTCATCTGCCAGGAGACAGTGTGATGTCTTGACGAGAATTGTCTATTTAAGTATGCTATCCGCCTATTTTGACAGCCTATATTTTGACAGCCTAATTAACGATTTTCAAGCAAAGGGGAACCGAATGGAGAGTCAGACTTCAAAGCAACAAAAACAGAAGGTGGAAATTGACATTGTAGGCGGCCGATTTGATAAAGTGACCACGGTGTTGGAGGAGTTTGAGCCTGGGGACGAAAATTTTATTCACTCCTATGAGAAGATGGGTCTTGAACCACGACAGGTTGGAGATGTTGAAAGCAGGGAAGTAGATGTCAAGGTGCCGGCAAGGCTTCATCTGAACGTGTTTGATATGAACCGGTTTAATTTGAACCGCCCCGGTGGTGGCGGCCTTGGTGTGAGTATCGGCGTCTATTTTTATGCAAAGGTGAAGTCGATTCCCGAGCCGGTTATTCGTACCACAGGCGAACGCCAACTTATCATGGCGCATTACGGACATATTTTTAAAAAATTATTGGGGTATGACGGTGGGTTTGAAATAGAACTTCAAGACCATAAGCGCCGTCATGTGGGGCTTGGCTCTTCCATCGGTTCCATGTGTGCCGTGTGTATCGGTATGAATGAAGTCCTGGGCAGGCCTTTTTATGGGTGGGAACTGAGGCGGATTATGGGATTTCACTCCTGCGAGGAGAGCCCTGTGAATGAACAATATCTGCTTCCGGCCTTTGAAACCGGTATCGGTGCCATGGTCAGTATCAACGGTGGCTGGGTGGTTGCCAGTGATGACCTGGTGCTGGTTCAGCGTGTGGCACTGCCGGATACCAAGGTGCTGATGTTCATCCCGGAGGTTGATACCCTGGAGGACGAATTCCAAGGAAAGGAGACCGCTGCCGAATCCGAAGTCGAGCTTTTAATGAGACGGGCAAGAACCCTTGATGCGCTTCAGGTTGGCGCTAAGGCACAGATTGTCTTGTTGGACATGATACCCGCAATGATTCGAAATGATCTTAAAAAGATGGGCGATGCCCTTTTTGAACTGACGCACATGGGATCCAAACGGGCCGAGTGCGAACAGCACGGTGCTTTTGGAACGCCCATATACAGCTATATTAATGCCTTTCGGGGGATGGGGATTGAGGTTGCCGGCATGAGTTCCGTGGGACCCACGGTTTTTGCATTGACCCGAAATCAGGATGCATATGATCGGGCGCTGAAATACCTTAAAGCAAAAAACATTTCAGACACGCGCATTATAGAAACCGAAGTTGACAACATAGGCGGTACGATTACGGAAAACGGTGTTGAAAGAACCTTTATAAATGATACCTGGCTTCAAGGATAATTCTTATGACAAGCGGTTACAAAGCCAAAATTTGCGGCACCACCAATATGGAAGATGCCGAAATGGCTGCCCGTGAAGGGGCTGATTTTTTTGGCGTGGTGGTGGAGGTCGATTTTTCCCCGAGGTCTTTGACCATTGAAGCGGCCAAACCTCTCTTTTCGTCTCCCCTCATTCCGGCGGTGGCCCTGGTTTACAATATGGCATCAACGCGTGTTGAATCGCTTATTCAGCAACTGAACCCATTTGCCGTACAATTTTTAAGTTTGGCAGAAACCTCTTTTGTCACATATTTAAAGAAGACTTATCCGAAGGTTGAAATCTGGCAATCGCTCCATTTGCCCCGGGCGGGTGAAGCGGTGGATCTGGAAGATTTTCAAAAGACGGCTCAAACCTCTGTGACAGCCGGTGTCGACGCCCTTCTTTTCGATACCGCCGCCTTGTCCAAAGGAGCGATGAAATTTGGCGGCACGGGCGTTACTTCGGATTGGGACATCGTTAAGGAACTGATGGATGCGATGCGGGGTACGTTGCCTATCTGGCTGGCCGGCGGGATCAATCCGGACAATGTAGGAGAGGCCATTGACAGGATCAACCCCTACGGCATTGATTTATGCTCCGGCGTGGAAGCGACCCGCGGAAAGAAAGATGCGGCAAAGCTAAGGTCTCTTATGACAACCATTCGCGGTAAGCATTCAAAATAGGAGAATTCATTCGTGAAAGCAGCAGTAGTTTATGGAAAAGATGATATTCGCATTGAAGAATATCCCACACCAACGGCAAGCGCCGGAGAAGTTATTGTAAAAACAAAAGTGTCCGGCATTTGCGCCACTGACATTAAGACTTTGCTCGGTCAAGGGCTTCCCAAGGACTTGCCGACCA